>JAGLEK010000612.1 GCA_023145125.1 Bacteroidales bacterium
GATACTGGATACTAGATACTGGATGCTGGATGCTGGATGCTGGATAAAAACTCCAAACTTCAAACTCCAAACTTATTAAGATGTATCTTCTCAGTCTTATACCGTTCAGGGGCTTCCTTTTGTTCATCAGGATAACCTATAGAGATTAAAGAAACCGGGAGGATATGGCCGGGGATCTTCAATAATTTACTGACTGCCTTAATACGTTCCTCACGGGGAAACATGCCCAGCCATACTGCCCCCAAACCATGAGCATGCACCGAAAGTAATATGTTTTGTGTGACTGCTGAACAATCCTGAACAATATACCCTTCTACGTCCTGCAACTGTTTGTCTCCACAAACAAGAATGGCAAGGGTAGCCTGCCTAAGCATTTTTCCATAAGGATGGGCAATAGCTAATTCATCAAGAATTACCCTGTCAGTAACAACAATAAAATGCCATGGCTGGATATTCCTGGCAGAGGGTGCGTGCAGACCTGCTTCGATCAGGTCCCTGATCAATTCCTCAGAAATAGTTTTGTCAGTGTATTTTCGGATGCTTCTTCTCGTCAGGATTGCTTTTTGGGTATCCATTTCTTTTATTTATGGCTGTTGATATGATAAATTCAGGGAGGAAACAGATCTATTCCCCTCCTTGCCCCTCGCAATATCCGCGAATGACCTTTTCAGCTTCAAAATGCCCCAGGGCATAAGCCTTCTCCCAATCATAGCATGCATCATGGAGCCTGCCCTGGTAGTGGTTGGCATTCCCGCGGTTAAAAAACGCATCAGCATATTCAGGATCCAGCTCAATGGCTCTGTCAAAATCCTTAATGGCACCAAGGTAATCTTTTATTTGTCCCCGGGCAGTTCCCCTGTTATAGTATGCAATAGGGTCGTCGGGTTTTAATTCTACAACCCTGTTGTAATCCTCCAAACTTTTTACAAAGTCGCCCAACATATAATACACCCTTCCGCGATATTGAATTGAAAGAGAATGATTTGGGGAAATCTGAATGGCCTTGCTAAATGCCTGCAAAGCTTCATGAAACTCATTCAATATGAAAGAACCCAAACCAAGGTTGTAATAAGCCCTCGGATCTTCCGGGCTTTTAGCGATCACCTGTTTAAAGTATTGCACGCCACTTTCAAAATCATTGTTATCATAAGCCGCGGTTCCTTTTTGGAACAGGTATGCTATTTGTTGGCTCTCTATTCCCTGTGAGTCTAAGCCTTCAACATTAGTATCAGGGGATATTTCGTTAATATTTACTTCTGAAAAGCCTGGTATTGCCTGATCCGGGGCCTCTTTTTCCTTTACTGACGACACCTCAGCATCGTCATTTTCTGGTTCTGTTGAAGTGTTATTATCTTGCTGACCGGTACATGATACCAGGAACGCAATGGCAAGAAGGAGCAAAATTCGTTTCATATTGTTTTTCATTCATTAACGGCAATCGCCGCTTGTTATTTCAGGGCAAAAATATTAAAATAATGAATAGCACGGATGTTAAAAATTGCTATAATTTGAGCCAGATGCTTATTCAGCCTGATATTCCTTTCCGGCTGTTAACAGGTGCAGTTCCATCTCTTCGAAAAGAAGATCCATGTCTTTAATTTTGGCAGGATCAATCTCATATGCTGCAAGAACCTGTGGAATACCCCTTGTCTTTTTCAAAATATCGAGGAAGGCATTCTCTCCCAGTGTATCCCCGGCCAGCAAAAAAAAGTCTACCTGCCCCAGTGAAGGCACCAGCTTTCCTTGTGGATGGTGATTGCCAATCAGGCAAAAATTGGTCTTCAGGTCTGTGTCTTCATAAATAAGACATGGGAAAAATAAGGTGCTTTCATTTATGTGCCCCGGGGTTTCAAAATCATCAATCCGTGTGAAACCAAACCTCAGGCTTTTGTCCATCGCAAAGGATAATCGATATGATTTCAGATGGCATGATATACCAATCAGGCTGATATTAAAATCCTGCGCTGCTTGTAAGGTTTGTTTCCTTTTTGCCATCTGTATCTAGTGAGATATAAAAATACAGATTTAATTTACAATTCAGTCTTTACAATTTATTATTTACAACGTGAAGTAGATTTGAAGATCAAATCTTTTCCATCGAAAAATACATTGTAAATTGTAAAAACAGAATTGGCTACGCCGAACTCCGCTTCGCTCCGGTTCAGAATTGTAAATCAATGCGTTCTGAAAAGATATAAGATATCACTCAGGTATCAACGCAT
Source organism: Bacteroidales bacterium (assembly GCA_023145125.1). GTDB lineage: Bacteria > Bacteroidota > Bacteroidia > Bacteroidales > B18-G4 > B18-G4. Next base: position 2,223 of record JAGLEK010000612.1, read on the forward strand.
TGCAGGCTTTCTCAGCTGCGATTTTTTCGGCTCCTTTGATGGAATAATCAATGCCTCTGCTAACAGCTTCGTTATCCACATAAACTCCAACCTCATATTGGTGATAGTTCTTTTCACCTTTTTCACTGACCACCCTGAAATCCACTTCCTTTTTTTCTTTCTGTGCCCATTCAATGAGTTTGCTCTTGAAGTTGGTGTCGAGATACTCCAGCGTGTCAATGTCGATATGGATGTTAACGATGCGTTTAATGATAATCTTCCGTGTATATTTGTAACCCTTATCAAGATATAGGGCCCCGATGAATGCTTCAAAGGCGTCTCCACCCATCGATTTTGCTGAGCTTTTGGTATCCAGGCTTGATTCTATAAGCTTATTGATACCTAATTTCCTGCTTAATTTTTCAAGGTTGGAACGGCAAACGATCTTTGAGCGCATTTCAGTAAGAAAGCCTTCGCCCTTATAGGGAAATTTTTTAAACAGGTATTCAGCGATCACAGAACCCAGGATGGCATCGCCAAGGTATTCAAGGCGCTCATTATTTATTTTAACACCATTAACATCCTTATTAACTGATTTATGCCTGAAGGCAAGCCTGTATACGTGGAGGTTTCCGGGGTGAAAACCAAAAATATTCTTAATAGACCGGTGAAGGTCTTTATCTGTTGTTGAGTGGGGTGAAGATTTTTTGAGAAAGCTCAAAATATGTTTACTTCTCGAACTTCTTAAAGATCAGTGAAACATTATGTCCCCCAAAACCAAAAGTGTTCGACAATGCGGCATTGATAACCCTTTCCTGTGCATTGTGATAAGTAAAATTCAGTTTGTTATCAATATCCGGATCATCAGTAAAATGATTGATGGTAGGAGGAACTACATTATTTTGAATTGCCAGAATGGTGGCAATGGCTTCAACAGCCCCGGCTGCACCCAGCAGGTGGCCGGTCATCGACTTGGTGGAATTGATGTTGATCTTGTATGCATGATCACCGAATGCAGTTTTAATGGCAAGCGGTTCAGAAATGTCACCAAGCGGAGTGGAGGTACCATGTGTATTTATATGGTCAATATCTTCAGGGTTCATTTCAGCATCTTCCAGTGCAGCTTGCATCGAAAGACTTGCTCCCAATCCTTCAGGATGTGGGGAAGTCATATGGTAAGCATCAGCTGAAAGTCCTGCACCGGCAACTTCAGCATAGATTTTTGCACCTCTTTTGATGGCATGTTCATATTCTTCGAAAAAGAGGGCACAGCCGCCTTCTCCAAGAACAAAACCATCACGGTCTTTGTCAAATGGACGAGACCCTGTTTTAGGATCATCGTTCCTGGTGGAAATAGCATGCATGGCATTAAAGCCGCCAACACCACCCTCGATGATGGATGCTTCAGATCCGCCTGTTACAAACATATCTGCTTTGCCCAAACGGATATAGTTAAATGCATCGGCTAATGAGTTTGCAGATGACGCACACGCTGATACGGTTGCATAGTTAGGCCCCCTGAAACCAAATTTAATGGAGATGTGGCCTGCTGCTATATCAGCTATCATCTTGGGAATGAAGAAAGGATTGAATCGCGGAACGCCGCTACCCAAAGCCCATCCTTTGACTTCCTCCTGAAAGGTTGTTATCCCACCAATGCCGGACGCCCATATTACACCAACACGGTTTTTGTTGATCTTATCAAGGTCAACCCCCGAATCAACAACCGCCTGTTCTGCCGCCACAAGGCCATATTGTGCGTAAGGATCATATTTACGCGCTTCCTTACGGTCGAAATGATCAAGGGCATTGAATCCCTTAACCTCGCAGGCAAATTTAGTTTTAAACTCACTGGCGTCGAAATGGGTAATATCATCAGCGCTGCTGACCCCGTTAACCATCCCGTTCCAGGTTTCCTCAACGGTTTTGCCTAATGGGGTCAGGGCTCCGAGACCTGTTACAACTACTCTTTTCAGCTCCATGCAGCAGGGTATAAGTTCTTATTTGGCGTTGTCTTCAATATATTTTACAGCATCTCCAACAGATCCGATCTTTTCAGCCTGATCATCAGGGATAGCAATATTGAATTCTTTTTCGAATTCCATGATCAACTCAACGGTATCGAGTGAATCAGCACCAAGGTCGTTGGTGAAGCTAGCTTCATTAGTCACTTCATTCTCGTCAACTCCGAGTTTGTCAACGATGATCGATTTTACTCTTGTTGCAATGTCAGACATATCTTTAAAATTTTGGTTATACAAGGCCACAAAGAAAGCAATTTTAACGAGAAAAACCAAAAGAAAAGTAATAATTTTGATATTTTGTATTTATAAAACACATGATATCAGGTATTTACATAAAAGCATGAATTTGGGGCTATTTTGTTTACGCTTAAAATAGAAAATGTAACTTTGGATGAGAAATAATCCGCTTGTTTTATTTCAAATTATACACGCATGAAAAGGATCGCTATTTTTGCTTCAGGCAGTGGTAGTAACGCACAAAAGATCATCGAATATTTTGCAGAGGCGGAAAACACTGAAGTTTCTCTTGTATTGTCCAACAATGAAAATGCCTTCGTTTT
>JAGLEK010000613.1 GCA_023145125.1 Bacteroidales bacterium
GGAGTGCCTGGAGTTGGTGGTTAATTATGCCTCATGATCTCATTTTGCTAATTATGGATGTGAATATGGCAAATAGTTCTTTTGCTTCTTTCAGGATATTCTTATCTGGCTCCGGATGATTATTATGAATTTCTATTACTAATTCAAGCCAATACATAGTTTCATTTGTTTCGGACTGACATATTTTAATACGATTAACAAAATCAGCTTTGCTTCGTGATGTGTTTGCTTCCCTATAATTAGCCCCAATGCTTGTTCCTGATTTAACAAGTTGATTTTTAATCACTCTATACTCAATTGTATTGGGTAAAGAAGATGAAAGTCTTATTATCATTATTGCAAATTTCTTTGTCCTGGTTTCCAGGTAAATACCAAACTCCTTATTATTCATAATACCCATTTAATAAATTAACTTCAAGTACTTCAAGTATTTCAAGTACTCCAAGTACTCTAAGTACTTTCTTCACATCCTAGTAAAAGCAACCGCCGCCACACTCAATTTCACCCCCTCCACCTGCAGCAAACACTGGGCACAAGCCTCAATGGTTGCGCCGGTGGTGATCACATCATCCACAAGGAGTATGTGTTTGTTTTTTAACAGGCTTTCGTCTTTTATGGAGAAAATACTCTCAACATTCTGCCATCGCTCATATTTCGATTTCCGTGTTTGTGTGCCTGAAGAGGTTTTTCTGTAAAGGATGGAGGTATTAACCTTCGCTCCGATCTTAGCTGCGATGCCAACGGCAATGATCTCGCTTTGGTTAAACCCTCTTTTCTTTTCTTTTTTAGGGTGGAGGGGTACCGGAATAATAAATGTGATGTCTTCACAAAGGTCATTTTTGGCAATTTCAGTTCCAAGTTCCGCTCCCAGGAAAATCCCTATCTCTTTAAAACCCCTGTATTTAAAACTATGAATAAGCTGCTGTATGGCGTTTCCCTTATTATACAGAAATCCGGTGATCACCATCTTCAGTGGAACCCGCCCCCAGAAAACCTGGGCAGCAGGGTTGTCACGGTCATTGGTAAAGCGGGCCCTGGGTAGGTGGTGTTTGCATTTCATGCATACAATATGCTCGTTCCTGAACAGGCTTTTTCCGCATACCTGGCATACGTTTGGATAAATCAGCGAAAGGAAATCAATTATGAGTTTCATACATCATGGTCTTTATAACTTAATACCCCTTTCTTGATTTTGTTCCTTTTAAAAAACTAATTTTGAGTATTATTATCCTGTATTATGTCCGATAATCCCCTGATCAGCATTCAAAATCTTTCCGTAGAGTTTAAAACGGAAGCAGGTATTGTCAGGGCTGTTAATGATATCAGTTTTTCTGTAGATAAAGGCATTACAAGCAGTATTGTGGGTGAGTCGGGGTCGGGAAAATCCGTTACTGCTTTATCTGTAATGGGGTTGATCTCATCCCCTCCCGGCATGGTCACCGGTGGAAAGATCTTTTTTCATACTCATGCCGGGCAACAGGACCTGCTTCAGCTCCCGGAGAATAAGATGCGCCGGTTAAGAGGTAATGAGATCGGTATGATATTCCAGGAACCCATGACCTCTCTCAATCCCGTTTTTACATGTGGGAACCAGATCACAGAAGTCATCCGGCAGCATAATGATGTTTCCAAAAAAACAGCAAAGGAGTTGTGTCTTGATCTTTTCAGAGAGGTTAAATTGCCACGCCCTTATGATGTTCTCCGCTCATATCCCCACCAGTTATCCGGGGGGCAGAAACAGCGGGTAATGATTGCCATGGCCATCTCATGCCAGCCATCATTATTGATTGCTGACGAGCCTACTACTGCATTGGATGTAACAGTTCAAAAAGACATTCTGAATCTTCTCCGCGACCTGCAACAAAAGTATGGTATGGGCATACTCTTTATCACACATGACCTTGGGGTGGTAGTTGATATTACAGAGGAGGTGATCGTAATGTACCGCGGAGAAATTGTGGAATCAGGAAAGGTGAGCAGTGTATTTCATCACCCGAAACATCCTTATACAAAGGGCTTGCTTGCCTGCCGTCCACCACTTGATAAACGCCCTTCTAAATTGCTTACTGTTAAAGATTTTTTTGAGTCAGAAGAAAATGCAGAATCGCTTTTGTCAGAGGAAAATATTTTTTTGAAAGAAAAAGAGAGAATCGCTTATCATGAAGAGATTTATTCAAAACCCCCTATCCTGAAAACAGAGGATCTTTCTACATGGTTTCCTTTAAAAAAGAATATCCTTGGCAGGGCTCGTGGATATGTCAAGGCTGTTGATGCAGTCAACCTGGAAGTATTTCCGGGTGAAACACTTGGGCTTGTCGGTGAATCGGGATGTGGAAAAACCACCCTGGGAAGAACCATACTCAGGCTCATTGAACAAAATGCCGGCAGCATCATTTATAAAGGAAAGGATATCACTAATATAAACGGGCAGGAATTAAGGGCCCTGCGTAAGCGGATCCAGATCATTTTTCAGGATCCATACTCTTCATTGAATCCACGCTTAACAATTGGATATGCAATCGGAGAACCCCTGGTGGTTCATGGAATCTCAAGCGGTAAAAAAGATAAAGAAGACAGGATACTCCGGCTTCTTGAGCAGGTTGGCCTGGATCCCGATCATGCCGGCAGGTATCCCCATGAATTGTCAGGAGGACAAAGGCAAAGAGCATGCATAGCACGCGCACTTGCCGTTAATCCTGAATTTATTGTTTGTGATGAATCTGTTTCAGCATTGGATGTTTCGGTTCAGGCACAGGTGTTAAACCTCCTCAATAAATTAAAGCAGGAACTGAGCCTGACCTATATCTTTATTTCCCACGACCTGTCGGTGGTTAAATACATGTCGGACAGGATGGCGGTGATGCAAAATGGAAAAATTGTTGAAATAGGTGATGCCGATAATATTTATTCAGATCCAAAAACAGAATACACTAAAAATCTTATCCGGGCCATACCCGGAACTAATAATTAATAGATCAATATGACAAAAAAAAGAAAGAAAAAACGTGGAGGTGGAGCCAAAAATATGTTCCGGAATAACATCCTGAGTATTTTTACAGCAGATCCGTTCAGGCTTTATAATTACAAACAGGTTTCAGCTAAGCTGATCATTAAGGATAAAGCCGGCCGTGACCTTGTGGGCACCATACTTGCAGAGCTCCTGAAAGAAGAGGTACTGGAAGAAGTCAGGCCCGGCAAGTTCAGGCTTAATGCAGCGTGGGCAAGGGAACAGCAGGACTATTCCAATACCATCACGGGCACTGTTGATATGAAAAATACCGGCAAAGCTTATGTAATCCCGGAAGATGACTCTGATGACATATTCATCGCTCCCAACAACACCTATCATGCCTTACACAGGGATATTGTAAAGGTTAGGCTTTTCCCGAAACGAAAAGATAAAAAACCGGAAGGACGTATCGTAGTGATCGAAAAACGGGCGAAGGAACAATATGTCGGCATCGTGGAGATCTCAAAAAAGTTTGCGTTCCTTGTCCCCGACAGCAGGAATATGCCAATAGATATATTCATACCCCTGGATAAGATTAAGGGGGCTCGTAATGGACAAAAAGCTGTCGCACGTATTACTGAATGGCCGGAGCAATCCAAAAATCCTTTCGGAGAGATCACTGACGTCCTGGGCAACCCGGGAGAGCATAATGTTGAGATGCAATCCATTCTTGCCGAACATGATTTTCCCCTGGCATTTCCCGCTAAGGTTGAGAAAGAGGCTGAGAAAATTCCCTGGAAGATACCCGAGGAGGAATACAAAAAGCGCCGGGATTTCAGGAATATATGGACCATCACCATCGACCCTGAAGATGCTAAGGATTTTGATGATGCCCTTTCGCTTAAAAAGCTGAAGTCGGGAAACTGGGAAGTGGGTGTACATATTGCTGATGTCAGTTATTATGTAAAGCCGGGGACGCCACTGGATGATGAGGGATACAGAAGGGCTACCTCTGTTTACCTTGTTGACCGGGTAATCCCTATGTTGCCGGAAAAGTTATCGAATAATGTTTGTTCATTAAAAGCCAATGAAGACAAGCTTTGTTTCTCAGCGGTTTTTGAGCTGGATGAAAATGCAAAAGTCGTCAGGCAGTGGTTTGGGCGAACGGTGATCAATTCCGACAGACGTTTTAATTATGATGAAGTACAGGAGATCATTGAAAATGGTAAGGGGGAATTTGCAGAAGAAATAGGTGTCCTTCATCGCCTGGCTTCCGGTTTAAGGGATGAGCGCTTTAAGAATGGCTCTATTAACTTTGCCAGCCAGGAAGTAAAGTTCAAGCTTGATGAAGATGGCACACCTATCGGCGTTTATATTAAAGAACAAAAAGATTCGAACATGCTGATCGAGGATTTTATGTTGCTTGCCAATAAGAAGGTGGCTGAGTTTATCGGAAAGAAAAAAGCACGGGAAAAGCCAAAAACCTTTATCTATCGTATCCATGATACCCCGTCACCCGAAAAGCTGAATACTTTTGTTCAGTTCCTTGGTAAATTGGGGTACACCTTGAAGATCAATTCACAGGAGAGCCTGGCAAAATCTTTTAATGATCTTTTTAAGCAAATTGCCGGAAAGGGCGAAGAAAACATGATAGAAACCATTGCTATCCGCACCATGGCAAAGGCTGAATATTCAACAGAAAATATAGGCCATTACGGACTTGCATTTCAATATTATTCACATTTTACCTCTCCCATCCGCCGCTATCCCGACCTGATGGTCCATCGCCTGTTGGAGCATTATCTGGAAGGTGGCAGCTCTGCCAACAAGACAGTATATGAAGACAAGTGTGTACATTGCTCCCTTATGGAACGCAGTGCTATCGAAGCAGAAAGGGAATCCATTAAATATAAGCAGGCTGAATTCCTGCTCGATAAGATAGGCCAGGAATTTGATGGCCTGATCTCCGGTGTCAGCAAGTGGGGAATATATGTCGAGATCATTGGCAATAAATGTGAGGGGATGGTCAGGTTACAGGATCTTAAGGATGATTTCTATTATCTTGATGAAGATAATTACCAGGTGCTAGGATCTCGCTACGGACAACAATATAAGTTGGGTGACCAGGTAAGGATCAAGGTGAAAAAGATCGACCTGCAGAAGAAGCAGATGGATTTTGATATTGTTTAAAAAGTTTTGAGTGTTGAGGGTTGGGTGTTGAGTTATTGTCGATATTACATGTCAAATGTTAAATATAACATGTGACATGGATAATGAATCAGGCCTATCGCTTATTTTGGAGCATAAGGCCTAAGGCTGCTGAAATAATCGGGGTAAACATAAATCCTATAAAGAATGTCCACTCTTCACCAAGGCGGCTTTTTTTACCTATCCTTTCAGCTACGATCAGGGCGCCGGTGTACCAAACAATAAATACTATAAAAAAGAGCAGTTCCTGCATATTAGTAAAAATATATTAACAAGTAGATCAGTGGGATAAGGATACCCAGGACAGTCAACCAGGCACCTCTTCCGGTAATGCCTTTCTTTCCCCTTACAAGGAACAGGCCGGTAATGGCCAGGGCAATCAGGGCGCCGGCATACAAATCCGAGAACCAGGTCCAGTATTTTATAGGGTTATAATGCAGGTAGTTCATTTCCCTGAACATGGAGCGTCGCCTTGTTTGTTCTATCAACCCTTCTCCTGAATTCAGGTTTACATATACAACACCATTTTTTAAAAATATCTTCAGGCCTTTTGCACTCGGGAAATAGTGGTTTTTATAGTTTTTACGCTCCCCGAAGTCTTCAAGCATGGCAAGGATCTCGCTCTTTTCTACTCCCGGGCGTAACTCTGTCTGGATATTTTTTGTTGTGATGATATAATTCGGGTTCCAGTCATCCAGGTGATTGATGGCAATTCCGGATATAGCATATACTAATGTAACCCCAAAGAAAAGGTATCCAAAATCGCGGTGGATAACCCTGAACCATTTTCTCCATTTATACTTTGCCATATTCTATTTCCATTGAATGAATAAGGAATCAATGATTATGTTTCGATACATAACTATTGATTCCTTAAATAATCAGAAACAACTATCTGTTACAGACAGATGATCTAATGCTATTCGCCGTCAGTATCAGTCTCTATTACCTCATACTCGATCATTGCAACAGAATACTGTGGCTTGTGATAGATATTCACATGATCAGCATCTTCTTCATGCTCACCTTCTTCATGTTCACCCTCTTCATGTTCACCGTCTCCGGCTAACATTCCGTCTCCGGCAAGCTTTCCTTCGCCTTCTCCTTCTGACACAATGGCTTCAATAATTCCGATAACTTTAACGTAGCTTCCTTCGAGTTCAGGTCCGAAAGCGGCAGTTTCATCTCCCGTGGTGATCTTGATCCTTACATCCGGATCATCTGCAGAAATGAACATTTTTTTTCCACCGTGTTTGCAAACGTGGATAACAGAGCCTTCGAGAATTACTTCTTTGCCAAGCAGGCTTTCGGCTTTGTCTTTAAAATCAGCAAGAGCCACAACTGTGGGCTGTTCAACAACAATTTCTTCTTCTTGTGTTGTTTGTTCCTGATTTGTGGTGTTCTGGCTACCACATGCAATAGCAATGGCAGCAACTAATAAGATCATTAATAAGTTTCTGTACATTTTTCCTCCTAAATTAAGTTTTGTGGGGTCAAAAATACAAATTATTCATCATTTTCTATGATATTTTCTGGGTTGACCCTCACACCATCATATTTTTTTTCAATACCATTTTCAAAAGTGATAACCAGGAAGGTCGATCCATCATGATTATATGTGGTCCAGTCACCGTGTTTTCTACCCATGATATAGCTTCCCTTATCTCTCAGCTTTCCATTGTCCCAATACCATACATGCTCTCCATGCGGATTATCTTCTATAAATTTACCTTTGAATTTAAGGTCTCCGTTGGCATAATATGATTTCCACTCACCTTCGCGCATCCCTTCAATATATTCGCCTTCCTCGCGATGATCGCCAAGTTCATAAAACCATTCTCCGTCCTCTGTTCCTCTCCAGAAAGTCCCGGTTGTTAATATATTGCCCAGCTCATTGTATTCTGTCATTACCCCTTCAGCCATACCTTGTTTAAAACTTTCCTCTCTATGTAAGATCCCCGATGCATAATACCAGTTCCATACGCCTTCATTACGACCCAGGCTGTCATAAATCCCGGTTTGCTCTATTTCACCATTTCGATGATAATAAGTCCAGGGGCCCACCCTTACATCTTTATCATAGTGTCCTTTTCCTTTTAATACGCCATTATCAAAATATTCTTTCCATGGTCCTGTCTTTTCACCCTGCTCTGTAATAATACCTTCGCCAATGATAATTCCATATTTAAAAATGTATGACTTTTCAATTTCACCATCTTCCGAATATTCTCTCCATACCCCTTCAGGTTTATCGTCTTTGTATGTTGCTTTTACCTTAACCTTGCCATCGGGGTAATATTCAGTTTTTACATCAAGTTTGGTCAGCTCAGCAACAAATTCCTGCTTTTCACCATCAACGAATTTGTATGCATGCAGGAGGTTTCCGTCTACATCGTATTCTTTATAATAACCATTTCTCAATCCATGCTTGTATATGCACTCTAGCTGCAGGTTGCCATTTTCATAATAATATTTCCAGTTTCCATGCTTTTTTCCTTCATTATCGAGTCGATTGATCCTTTCCCTGTTCGAAATAAAACCCTTTTTATATGTGATCAGCTGGGTGATCCTTCCATCTTCTGCATACTCTTTTGCAATGCCTTCTTCAAGTCCATTAACATATATTACCGTCTTTTTTAACTCTCCTTCCGGGTAATAATAACTTGTTATCCCCTGCTTAAGATCATTAATGAAGTTTTCCTCTATTCTTTCGTTTTCCCTGTATGTGGTCCTGATCCCGTTTTTCTTACCTTCCTCATAAGTGATATCCATTTTTAACAACCCGCTATCATCATAGAATTTCCAGGTACTGTCGAGCAAATGATTTTTTCTGTTTCCTTCCGATATTAAAATACCTTCTTCACTGTATGTTTTCCAGTAACCTTCAGGCTTTCCGTTTTTTATAATTCCTTCACTGCTTTTTTCACCATTGGTATGATAAAATACAGTAAACCCATCAGGCAATGTTTCTTCCTGACTGTAAGAAGTGCTGAATATCAATACACTGAGAAAGAAGATAATATATCTGATGACTTTCATTTATTTGATAAGGTTAAGTTTTCTGGAAATATCAAGCATTTTATTTATAGGCTTTTTTGCCATTTCAATGATATTATTATCAAGAATGATCTCAGGTTTTTCATCCAGCATACAACTATAAAGTTTTTCCATTGTATTCAACTTCATATAAGGACAATCGTTGCATGAGCATGTTTCATCTGTAGGTACAATAATGAACTCCTTTTCTGGTGAGTTTTTTCTCATTTGATGTAAAATCCCTGTTTCTGTTGCCACGATGTATTTTTTTGCATCGTCATAAGCAGTAAAATTAAGCATAGCTGTTGTTGATCCAACATAATCAGCCAGTTCAAGCACCTGGGCCTTACATTCAGGATGAGCAACCAGTTTTGCGTCGGGATGTTCTATTTTAAGATTGATAATTGCTTCCGTATTCAGTATATCATGTACCTCACAGGTACCATCCCATAAAACCATATTCCTTCCGCTGATACTATTAATATATCCTCCGAGATTTTTGTCGGGTGCAAAAATTATATTTTGTTCTTTCGGGAAAGATTCAACAATCTGTTTTGCATTACCTGAAGTGCATATCACATCAGACATGGTCTTGATCGCTGCACTGCAATTAATATATGAAATAACAATATGGTCTTTGTGTTTTTCTTTAAATGCTGAAAATTCATCCGGCGGACAGGAGTCGGCCAATGAACAACCTGCTTCAAGATCCGGTAATAATACTTTGGTTGACGGACTTAATATCTTCGCTGTTTCAGCCATAAAATGAACCCCTGCAAAAACAATTATATCAGCTTCCGATTCTGCTGCCTTTTGAGACAGTCCCAGGCTGTCGCCAACATAATCTGCAATATCCTGTATTTCTGCTATCTGATAATAATGCGCAAGGATGACAGCATTTTTATCTTTTTTAAGCTTAAGTATTTCTTCCCTGTAATTCATATCTCTTTAGCTTATCAACAATTATATATTATTATAAAATTTATATAAAACTCTTATAATGTATATATCCTGTTAGTTGGCTGTAAAACTTCTTCTTCAATTATTTGACATTTGAAGTTATACAGTTTTATCAACAAATTATTAATAAATTATCTTCATTAACACCTTTTAAAATAATACTTTATGAGTTTATTGACAAATATTATTTTTTATATGATGTGAATATGTTTATACAAAAATCACCTTGTTTTGCTGTTAATATAATATTCATAATTAGCAGTATTTTATGCAAAATTATTATTTCTTCATGAATAATGTGAAAAAACAGAATTCTATTCACATTAAATAACAATTTACATACGATGTTAACAGTAAAATGTTAATAATTATAAAGCATATTATTTATTAGCGGTTGTCACTTTTCTGTTGTTTGTTCATCCTTAAAAATAGCTAACTTTGTTAAAAATTATTACACATGTTCGATAAGCAGCAAAAAATTCCCATTTCATGTGACCATGGCGGTTTCGATATGAAGGAATTTTTAAGAATAAAACTGGAAAAGTTGGGATATGTAATAAATGATATGGGCACTTATTCCGATGATAGTGTTGATTATCCTGATTTCATCCATCCATTGGCAAAAGCTGTAAATGATGGTGAATTTGAAGCAGGAATTATTTTATGCGGAAGCGGAAACGGAGCTCAAATGACAGCTAATAAATATTCCGGGGTACGCGCCGCCCTATGTTGGACGCCGGAACAGGCAGAATTGGCACGTAAACATAATAATGCTAATATTATAGCATTACCGGGAAGGTTTATTAGTAATGATATGGCAATAGAAATGGCCCTGAAATTTTTGAATACAGAATTTGAAGGTGGAAGACATCAACGAAGGGTAGAAAAAATTTCTAAAACCCTGTAAGAAGAATATCATGACAGAAACGAGCAGAAAGTTTTTACAGGATGCAGGCAAAAAAGCTTTTGATGCTGATCATAGAAAAACAATTAAATTCAATATTTCCAGGTATGATGAACAGGTAGAAGATGGCAAAAAGCAGTTTTGTGATCTGGATCTTGCCAAAACCAGGGCGGCTCATCTGAAATATAAGGTCATTAATGATCTTGAAAATTACCTGGTCGAATTCGAATCAAAATTTACAAAACGAGGAGGAAAGATTATCTGGGCGCAGGACGCATCAGAAGCCGTAAAGGAAATATTACGGATCGTTGAACAAAACAAGGCAGGAAAGGTTGTCAAATCCAAATCAATGACAACCGAAGAAATATACATCAATGATGCCCTGGAAGCCAATGAAGTTAATACAATAGAAACAGACCTGGGTGAATATATTGTTCAGCTGGCGGGAGAAAAACCCTATCATATTGTAACGCCGGCAATGCATAAGACAAAAGAAGAAATTGCCGAGCTTTTTTATAATTTATTTGACCTCGATAAAAACAGTTCTCCGGAAGAAATCACGTCATATGTAAGAGGGAAGCTCAGAAATGAGTTTATCACCGCCGACATAGGAATTACGGGGAGTAATTTTTTAATTGCGGACTCCGGATCTGTTGCCCTGACAGAAAATGAGGGAAACGGGCTTTTGTCCATATCCTTTCCAAAAATTCATATTGTGGTAGCAGGGATAGAGAAGATTATTCCCTCCATTACCGACCTTGAGCTTTTCTGGCCACTGCTGGCATCTTATGGTACCGGCCAGCATGTAACAGTATATAATTCAATTATAAGCGGCCCTAAGAAAGAAAAAGAAACTGACGGGCCCGAAAAAATGTACGTGATACTGTTGAATAACAAGCGTACCGAATTGTTAATAAAAGAAAAGCAAAGAATAGCATTGTCATGCATCAGGTGTGGTGCCTGTCTTAATGTCTGTCCTGTTTACCGGAACATTGGCGGCCATACATATAATACCACCTATACCGGGCCGATAGGATCAGTGATCAGCCCTTATTTAGAAGGTATGAGTAATTATAAACACCTGAGTTTTGCATCAAGCTTATGCGGTGCATGTACAGAGGTTTGCCCGGTGAAGATACCATTACATATGTTGCTCCTGCAAAACAGGCATGATTCCGTTAAGGAAGGTTTTACGACAGGGAAAGAAAAATGGACCATGAGGGGAATGAAAATAGCGATGTCGAAAAGGAAATACATGGATATGGGAGGCTTTGGAGTAAGAAACTATACAATGAAAAAATTTCTTGGCGGAAGCTGGGGGCCCAGGCGTGACTTGCCACCACTGGCAAGAAAGTCTTTTAATACTCTTTGGAAGGAGAAAGATGGGTAGGATATCAGAACTCAGAACT
>JAGLEK010000614.1 GCA_023145125.1 Bacteroidales bacterium
AAAAGGTATCCCTCGATACGAAAATCGATCTTTCGGTATACATCTACGACAAATTTCAATCCTACTGCACCATAATTATACGCCCTGTACTTGGGGAGGAAAAGCGTTTTGCTTTCCAGTACAGGCTCAAAGGCAGGAGCAGCCAGAATACTGGAGGTATAGTTATCGAAGAAGCCCTGGCTGGAAAGCAATAATTCCCCGTAGAAGCCTACTGACACCGGGCCAAGGTGTTCGAAATAATTATCATATAGCAAGCGCAGCTGCAACCACGAATGCTCATGTTCACTTTCTTCAGGTTCTGTTGATGTGCTACCGGGTGTATGTATCTCCATGCCATTGACATAGCGAATCTCAGTCAAAAACCTGACACCGGCATCCGCAAATTGCTTCCTGTTCAGCGAATTAAGCTCAAACATCAAGCGTGGTGAAATCATGTCAAACCTGGTAATATCTGCAGTGTCTTCCCTGCCAAAAACATTGCTCTGATAATAATCATCTCTCATCCCGCCATAGTTAAGGCCAAGCACCAGCTTGCCCCTGTGTGTGGCAGGAATACCCAGGTCGAAGTATCCATAGCTTTCCTTGGAGATCAGGAAAGAAGGTGTCTTATCATCGAAGAAATAGGTTGAGTTCCTGAAGTAGTTTTTACTGTTATAGATATAACCCAATTCCATAAAAAACGGTAGCCGCGTCGGAAAATCGATGCGGCCGGCAAGCGAATAAGAATTATAGAACCTTCCAAGGTAAAGGTTGGTTTTCAAGCTCATGGCCTGGCGGCCCATATAGCGGTAAGCCAGGCCAACGAATGCTGTATTGGCTGTTCCGGAACTGATATTCCCCCCCAGGGACCCCACAAAATTTTCTGATTTCCTGATATTCAGGTAGAGATCATAAAAGCCTGTTTTAGTATTGTACATAATCTCAGGAAAGATCGAACTGATCTTATCATCAGCAATAAGTTTAAAATATTGCAGTTTAACCGTTTCAATGGTAATCAGCTGGTCCTTGCGTTTAAACAGGCTTCTTACATATTCTGCCTGTGGCCTGTTAAGCCCGTCAATATGGATGGAATCAATTAGTATGGGAGGTTTTCTATCCAGGAATGCCTTCCTTCGTTGGGCCACATCACGGGCATCAATCCTTCTGGGCACCAGATCATAAATGCCCCCAAGGTTATCAATTACCGTCTGGTATCCGGCATCTATCAACTCATCTGCCCGTGAAAAGTCAAAAATCGCACGGTCATCCAACTTATGCTCAAGCAGAATTCCGGATGAAGAATCAAGGCTAAAGTCGGCAGGCGCCATCAACATGTTTTGTAATTGCAATACCATATCATCACCACCTGCTGATTCATAATTGCCTGCTGCTTTACTGCCAATGATCACATCAGGATAAAACTCTTCCCTGGCTATATCAGAAGGGAAGTTGTTATACATGCCCCCGTCGAAAAGGAATTTTCCATCAATCTCGATCGGTTGAAAATAAAACGGAAAGGTCATAGAGGCCCGGATGGCAGTCCCCAATTGTCCATCTTCCAGCACAATGATCTTGTTGGAATCGATATCAGAAGCAACACAGCGAAAAGGAACAAATAGATTATTAAAATCATAGCCGGCTGCAGCACTGGCAGCAGAATACAGTTCGAGCACATCGAAATCCATTTCATAGGGAGGGATGAGTGTGATAGGTACTTTAGGGGTGATCTTGCGTGTTACATCGTCATAATTGAATTTTATTGTGATCCAGGAAGCATCGGGGTCCTGCTGTTTGAAATAGTATGCATATTTATCTTGTACCGCTCCGGACGACCAACGCTGGAATTTCTCAGAAGACATGATCGTTGCAATGGTGTCGGGTGAATATCCGCTGGCATACAAGCCTCCTACGATAGCGCCCATGGATGTTCCTACAATATAATCGATTGGGATATTATATTCCTCCAGGGCTTTCAGCACACCTATGTGCGAAAGGCCCTTCGCGCCGCCGCCACTGAGTACCAGGGCAACACGCTGTGGCATGGCCTGCTCTGCATACATGAGAAGCAGCAGTATAATCAAAACCCTATGAAACATCCTTTTTATCATTAATCACAAATCAACAATAAAAATACAATTTTTCAGCAAGGAAGAAGCACTTTGCAGGGAAGATGTTCTAATGAACAGTAACTAAACATGAGCAAGGGCCTGTTCCAGGTCGGCAATGATATCATCAACATCTTCTATACCGATAGACAAACGAACCAGTTCATCGCTGATACCGGCCTGCATTTTAGCTTCAGGCGACAATTTAGAATGTGTCATAGAAGCCGGATGCTGTATCAATGTTTCAATACCGCCAAGAGAAACAGCCAGCAGGGCCAGCTCAACGTGGTCCATCATCTTTTTACCTGCCTCATATCCTCCCTTAACACCAAAGCTCATCATGGCTCCGGGGCCGTCCATTTGTTCAGCAACAAGTTCATGCTGCGGATGCGATGCCAGGCCGGGATACATGATCCACTCGATCTTTGGGTGTTTATCCAGGTAATCGGCCACCTTTATAGCATTCTTCTGAGCGCGGTCAATCCTGATACCAAGAGTTTTCAAGCCCCTGCGCGTCATAAACGCCTGATGCGGATCCATGTTACAACCCATGTTGGCCATAACCGGACGGATACCTTTATAGTCCTCTTCGGTTTTAGTAACAATCATACCTGCCACAATATCGGCATGGCCATTGATAAATTTGGTCATGGAATGCACTACCATGTCGGCTCCCAGGTCAAGTGGCCGCTGCAGGTAAGGACTGCAAAATGTATTGTCGACAACAAGCGGGATATTATGCTCATGTGCAATCTCAGCAAGCGCCTTTATATCTGTGATCCCTATTGTAGGGTTGGCAGGAGTTTCAGTATAGATCAGTTTCGTATTTGGCTTGATTGCCGCCCTGACCTGATCCAGGTCGGTGGTATCTACATAAGAGTATTCGACGCCAAATTTAGAGAAGAGGGATTCCATCACCCCCCTGGCAGGGCCATAAACTGCGTTATGGCTGACCATATGAGAACCGGCTCCCAGGTAATACATATATACAGTGGTAATTGCCCCCATCCCTGATGAAGTAGCAATCCCGTTATAGCCATTCTCAAGTTCTGCAACAGATTTTTCCAGCTCACCGATGGTTGGATTTCCTATGCGGGTATAGATATATCCATCGCTTTCCCCGGCAAAACAGCGTGCTCCATGGTCCGCACTCTCAAATGAGAACGTTGAGGATTGATAAATGGGTGTGGTTGCACTTCCCAACGGATCCTTGAAACCGCCGGCATGGATCAGCTTGGTGTTGATCCCCTTGTCTTTTATGTTCATTGTAATATTTATTAAGTTGGCTGAATTAATTCGGCTGCAAATATATTGAGATAAATTAGATTTATTGACTTTACAGGAAAATATTATTTGGAATATGCTTTACAAAGCGGCCATTAAACATTATATTTGCATAGAGACATATTAAACTATATTCCTATGAAAAT
>JAGLEK010000615.1 GCA_023145125.1 Bacteroidales bacterium
AAGTACTTCAAGTACTTCAAGTACTCCAAGTACTATTTCACAGGAAAATAAACAATGGTCTCCCTTTTCGCAGGATCTGGCTCCTGCATGGGATCGGTCACATAAACTTCCCATGGATTTCCTGCCGGCTCTAATTTCAGCACTTCCATATATTGCTTTATTGCGCTATAAACCGTGGAGACATCCTCATATGGGCCAAAATAAATTGCCTTGACTGCTTTGCCTCCCGGGCTCATAACACTCTGTATCTCATTCTCACCACTAATTTGTTTTGTTGTAGTTATGCCGGCTTCGATAAAATTCATTCCCAGGCTATCCCATGGTTCATGATAGACCGCGTAGGGATGGCCTGTCGGGGATGTCTCATTTCTAAGTGCATACATATAAAGCATTGGATAGTACGTTTCCAGGAATGTACCAATATCGGTTACACTTACCGAATCCTTAACTGAGAGTGCAGGCATTGACAATACTTCAGTAACTTCAATACCGGGATAATCAGGAAGCCCTTCACAAAGTGTTTTGAGGTTTTCCAGGCCGTTTTCATAGTCCAGCCCAAGGTCAGAGTCGATCATCAGACCATAATACCTGTATATGGGATTATACCCAAGATCCCCTGAGGCATTCCATGTAACAAGCCACTCATCACCTTCGGGTACAAATGTCATTCCTGCAAGCATCTTTTGACTGTATCCTTCGAATCCCAGTTCCCATACTATCATTTCACCCGGTATGAGTTCTGTGATCATCATCTCACCTTTGCCCATCTCTTCACCATCCCATTTATGAACGGCACCAACTTCACAGCTGCCGATGTTTTCAAAAACAACTGTTGTATCCATGTCCAATGACCAGGGAGTCCAAAGTTCCATGTTGTCAAAATCACAGACCATGCTGAAGATCATGTCCTTTTCGGCTTTGATCAGGGTGGAACGCTCAACCTTGTAGGATGAAGGTAGCAGGTATGCAACCCCAACAAGCAGGACGATAATTACGAGCAACCAGATAATAATTCTTTTTAGTGTTTTCATGTTTTATTTGTTTTGGTTGATAACAAAGATAATGATTGTGTTAAACTTTGTAAAGGATTGTTGATAAAACGGCACTGGATGCTGGATACTGGATGCTGGATACTAGATACTGGATGCTGGATACTGGATGCTGGATAGATGAAGCCTACTGCCTACTGCCCACTGGTTACTGGTTACTGGTTTCTGGTTACTGGTAGCTTGTTAGTATAAGGCAAAATTCATATGATTAAAATCAGCATATAAGCAATATGTAACTAATAAGGGTCGTCAGTAGGTAGTTTTCTTTTAATTATTCCGTTAATTGTTTCAACGTCGGCAGGAATATTTCCATTGTCGTTGATAATTACAGTATATCCTTTTGCTAATAAACCCGAAATTATATTCCTGTCCGGTATGTATGGATACACAATCAAGTTTGTATAAAACATTGCTTCAATTGGGTATTCATAATTGAATAATATGGCTTTGTCCATATTTTCTTTGTTGAGTTCTTTCAGATCAGCCACCCATTGTGGATTTCTATCTCTCTTCTCGAAAGGCTTGATCCTTTCAATTGAATACCTTATCGGCAAAACAATAAGAAGAATCAATATTAAGTTGAATAGCCATTTAAATTTATGGCCCTTTTTATATTTTGATAAGGCAAAGAAAAAATCAGCAGTTATCAGAAACAATGCCGGAGCTGTAAATAAAATATAGGCCTGCATTTTGGTTGTAACGAACGAGAAAAAAATGAATGGAATCAGGAACCAGATACATATAGCCAATCCCTTATTATCATTTAAATTCTTGTAGGTTTTCCACAAAAACCAAAGTAATGGCAGGTAAATTAATTCCCCATAGCTAATTCTGATCTTATCAAAGAAGTAATAAAAAGGCCCTGCCTGTCCTTCAATAACTTCAGTGAGATGCCGGAAATTAAAGCTCGATTCCCATCCTGCTTCAAGTGGGAATACGGTAAAAATATAAATCTGCCAGGGAAGAAAAACGGAAACACAAGTTATCAATAAGATAATGAATTGAAATATAATTGATTTCACTTTAAAGTTCCCTGAATCAATGACAATTAACAGCCAAATTGGAAGCACTATTAAACCCGGCAGCCACTTGGACAGAATAGCAGCCCCAATACAAACTCCTGCAAGAATATTATAGAATGTATTTTTTTTTCGCACAAACAGAATACTGAAGAAAATTGCTATTTCGATAAAGAATAGAAAGAAAATATCAATGTGGTCTGATGCAACTCTTCCGGCAGTCAATTCAATAATTAGTCCGTTAATAGAGTAAAAGAAAGCTGCTAAAAAACCTGTCTTTTTGTTGAAAAAATAGCTGCCAATCGAAAATGTCAGCCAAATTCCAATTGTGGTCAAAATGATTGATGGTATTCGCAAGGCAATTTCATTGACACCAAATATGTGCATGCTTGCCGCAATTGTCCACAAAGGCAGTGGTTGTTTATGTAACCAAATGTGATTTCCAACCCAGACTCTGAAATCATATGGAAGAACCGGATTATCATAAAGAGTGGGTGTCCAGGGGTGTTGAATAAGATTTTTTGCGACAAGTGCATGATATCTTTCGTCCCAGGTATGTAGGAAAAAGTCAGTTGACGTGTAAATACGAAGTATCAGTCCGCAAAGAATTAGAAGGAGAATGGCAATTTTATAGTTGTCCCTGGACTGAAATTTCCATGCGAAAGAATATCCAATAAAACATAAGAGGATTGTCAGTATGCCAAATATCAGATTATCCATTCATCTTGTTTAAGTTACTGCAAAAAGCATTATTTGACACCCATCCTGTCTATGATGCTTCTCCTCATCCCATTAACATCCATTTCTCCGGAATAAATAAATATCACCAGAAATGTATTTTCGAAATAGCAATCGATTTGTTGTTCCTTGCGGTCTTTCATATGGAATGATCCGCGAAGCGTTAGCTGTTCATGGTATTTGGAACTGTTTATAAAGAACTCCTTCGCCGCATTATAATTTTCAATGCAGGATGTTTCGTATTCATAATTGAACAGAAATACTTTCAGGTCAGGATAAATGGCAGCTGCGCCTTGCTCATAGCCAAAGACGTCTTTATAGTGGAAGTTATAAACAGATGACAGACCGAGGTTTCCTTTGAAATAAAACAGTTTCTCTGCATCTCCTTTCCCCACCTCAACGATATCCATCAGTACCGGGGGGCCGGAGGATAATTCGATATGCCCGGAAATGCATCCGCCGACATATTGGAGTACCGTATCCTGAATTTGATCATAATACATATAAACCATGTAATTGCCTTTTATGAATTGGGCAAATCCCTCTCCCTGCCTTCCGGCAACCCCGAGATAAACCTGGCGCGAATTGCTCGTGGCTGTCATGGAATAGATTCCCCAGGCAGCCTCAGGGCTTCCCATATCGTAGATTTCCACTTTCAGAGGGTCAGCCTCCTGAATTAAAATTTCAGTTACCAGGACCTCGGCAAAGCCAAATTCATGATAAAGCTCTGCCCCGCCATTGATCAGATCGAACAGATCGTCGCCCACATACAATATTGGTTCACCGGAAACCTCAATGCCCGGGCAAGTTGTATCGGGAAGGATATCAAATATCGATTCTTGTGCATAAACAGTGCTAATAAGGAGTGATAGTAAATATGTTATTGTTCTACGCATAAATTTAATTTTGTTGAGAGTCATTTCGACCAAAGGGAGAAATCTGTTGTCGGTTTAGGATTAATTATGACGAATTTCTCGCATACGCTCGAAATGACAATTTAACTCTACCAGCGAATATCTTGTGAACTATCAGATTTCAACTACATTCAACCCATCAAGGTCATATGGCCCCAAACCCGCCTTTTCCGCCTTGATCAGCGTGAGTATATCCTCTGCGTCCATATCGTTATACGAAACGCCCAGGGCATCCATTGCCACGAGATTGGTGCCGGCAAAGATCTTATCTAGCTTGTTCATCTCTCCCGGGCCTGCAGGGCCGTTAGTCGTGATAAATTCTGTAGCATCGCCGATAATAAGGTCGGGCTGCCTGACCAGGTTAATATCTGCTATGCATTGGGCAAGGAATTCAGGATCGTTCCTTTCTCCGGAGCCCAGGTGAAAGAAGACACAGCTATTCCTGGTGCAGAAACCCATTGAGTTTTTCAATGCTCCCGTATAGAGGGCACCTGCATGATGCTTGGCAATAAAGATATTTATCAGCACATCCACCTCATCCAGTGCTTTTATTACTTCTACTTCCCCCAGGGAATTTGCACCATCGATGCCCGGAACAAGTTTCCAGTCTTCATCATTGAATTCAGCAGGGAAGTTGTTGCTTTCCACCTGTGAAACAGACTTAAGCATTTCTTTCATCCCTTCATGATGATCGCTTCGTGCCCAATATGTATCAGCAACCACCTGCAGGCAAACAAC
Organism: Bacteroidales bacterium; assembly: GCA_023145125.1. Classification (GTDB taxonomy): domain Bacteria; phylum Bacteroidota; class Bacteroidia; order Bacteroidales; family B18-G4; genus B18-G4. Next base: position 4,459 of record JAGLEK010000615.1, read on the forward strand.
CTCTTCAGCGCCTGCTTCAAAGCACATTTTCATGGTAGACAATGAGATATCAGGATTTACATAAGCCCCTTTCTGCTCGAATCCCGAGTTTATGATCAGGCCCACTTTTGAACCCGGATGCACGAATTTCTGCATCCCCCCGAGAAGCTCAACGGCCTGTTGTGTATTCACGAAATAATCTGTGCCGTTTATTACTGCAATATCGGCTTCTTTATCGATGATTCCGGCAAGTACTTTCCTGCCAATTAACGAGGTACCCAGAAAAGCAGCAGCTCCTGTTGCGGCACCTCTTTTTATGAATGATCGGCGGTCCATAGGCATGAAGTTGGGCATTGGGCGTTAGGCATCAGTCACCAG
>JAGLEK010000616.1 GCA_023145125.1 Bacteroidales bacterium
CGGCGCAACCTGGTAAAGGCTGAATCGGAAGGCCTTTCCGTTGTTAAGGGGATAAAACCCGATGATGTTATTGACCTTTTCAGGGCCAACAGGGGTAAGGGGATCAAGGTGCTGAAGGATGCCAATTACCTTAAACTCAAAAGATTGATCTATACCTGTATCTACAAAGGCATAGGCAGTGTTTATGGTGTTTATACGGAAAGCAATATTCTGTGCGCTGCTGCTGTTTTCCTCAAGAGCCATAAAAAATCTGTGTTCATATTTTCAGGCCTCAGCGATGAGGGCAGAGACAAAAGGGCTATGTTCTTTCTGATTGACCATTTTATCAGGGAGCATTCGAACAAGCACCTGACACTTGATTTTGATGGCTCGAACAATGAGGCATTGGCGCGTTTTTATAAAGGTTTCGGATCGACAAAGATTGATTTTATGAAAATTGGCCGCAATACCCTTCCGCTGTACCTGAAAATCCCTTTTAAGTTTTATCGGAAGATGCGATCATAATTTGTACATTTGTTGAACAGTCTTTCCAACAGGCATTATAACATGAAGCTACTGGTATCAGAGAACATAAGGGTTGCACTGGATTCAGTGAAAAGCCACAAGCTAAGATCGTGGCTTACCATTGGCATCATTGCTTTTGGGATCATGGCCCTGGTGGGCATACTAACCTCCATCGATGCCGTAAAGTATTTTTTGAAAGATAACTTTACCATGATGGGTGCGAATACATTTTCCATTCGAAACCGTACGCTGAGAATCCATGTTGGCGGACAGGCTCCCAAGAGGGAGTATTATACTACCATCTCCTATGATGAAGCCATGGAATTCAAGGAAAGGTTTGATTACCCATCTTCGGCAAGCGTTAGTATCAGGGGGACGGGGATTGCAACAGTCAAATACAAATCTGAGAAATCGAGTCCTAATGTTGGTGTGATAGGTGGGGATGAGAATCATGTGACCAACACCGGATTTGAGATCGCAAGAGGCCGTAATTTGTCTGCCACTGAGATTCTCGAGGGAAGGCATGTTGTTATTATCGGCAGTGAAGTTGCAACAATTCTCTTTACTAATGAAGAAGATCCCCTTGATAAGGTGATCTCTATCGGCCCGGGAAAATATAAGGTTATCGGGGTCTTAAAAGAAAAAGGCTCCAGTGTCGGATTTTCAGGCGACAGGCGCTGTATCGTCCCATTAAATAACGTAAGGCGTTATTTCTCGCGGCCAAACATGAATTACAATATTTCCATCAAATCTGCTAATCCTCAGAAGATGGAGGCTGCCATCAATGAAGCCACCGGCTTGTTCAGGATCATCCGTGATGTTCCAATCGGTGAAGATGATAATTTTGCTATCATTAAAAGTGATAACATCGTAGAAATGCTTAATGATTTCCTCAGTGAGATCAAGATAGGTGCCATCGTGATCGGCATCATTACATTATTCGGTGCTGTCATTGGCCTGATGAACATTATGCTGGTTTCTGTTGCCGAGCGAACCCGGGAAATTGGAATTCGAAAGGCCGTCGGGGCAAACAGTTCCCGCATCCTCCGTCAGTTTCTGGTAGAAGCCATTGTGATTGGCCAGCTGGGCGGCATTTTTGGTATCATCCTCGGAATATTAATTGGCAATGGGGTCTCAGGGATTATTGGGAGCGAATTCATCGTTCCCTGGGACTGGATGGGCCTCGGAGTGGCCCTGTGCCTGCTCGTTGCATTGTTATCAGGGATCCTGCCAGCCGTAAAAGCATCGAAACTTGATCCTATTGAATCTCTAAGATATGAGT
>JAGLEK010000617.1 GCA_023145125.1 Bacteroidales bacterium
CCATTTAACCATGTAGCCCTTAAGCTTTTTTTAAGGTAAATCCGAAGGTGCTGCCAACCCCTGGCGTGCTTCTTACATTAATTGTTTGGTTATGGACCTCAATGATGTGTTTTACAATTGAAAGGCCCAGGCCTGTTCCTCCTAATTTACGAGAGCGATTCTTATCAATACGATAAAACCTTTCAAATATGCGGGATAACTGATCTTTATCCATTCCTATTCCGTTATCGCTTACTTCTATTAAAACATTTTCGTTCATATCATATAAACCTATCTGGGTTTTCCCGTTTTCTTTTCCATACTTCAGGGCATTAATAATAAGATTGTTTAACACCTGATGTATCATTTCCCTGTCGGCAATAACAGAGAAAGATTGATTACAACCTTCCTTGATCTCCAGTTTGTTTTTTTTCTTTTTTGCCCGTACCTCCAGCGATTCTATGATGTCTTTTACCAGTTCCGTTATATCAAATTTTTCTGCAGCCAGAACAAAACTCGCATCCTGCAGATTAGCTATCATCTGCAGGTCCTCGACTATCTTAGCCATTCGTTTTACATTTTTACTGGCTTTTTTTGCAAACTTCAGATTTATTTTTTCATCATATATACCCCCTTCTATCAAGGTTTCAAGATAGCCCTGAATATTAAATAAAGGGGTTTTGAGTTCATGAAACACATTTCCAAGGAATTCCTTTCGGTATTTATCCAGTTTCTTTTGTTTGTTTAACTCCTTGATTTTAGTTTTTTGCCAGTTTAATACTGCAACCTCAGCATCCTCAATCAGGTTAACATTCTTCATATTGGATTTCAAAGGCGTATCTTTAGTTGACAATTTAGTATCAGAAATTGACTTATAAATTAATTTGATCTTCCGGTAAATAAACCTTTCGACTAAACTGTAAACAACAATATATCCTATTGCAAAAATCAATATCGTCGCAGCAATAATAATTAACCATCCCGGCATGCCCGTAAACAGGATCTTGCAAATAATAAATACCAGTAATGTGCTAATTGCAAATATAGAAGATGATATCAGGGCAATTAATTTGGGGGTTGAATTTTTTAATATTGAATTTATTGCCATCTATGTTAAAAATTATATGCTAATATTCAGTGTCTAAACTCCACAAGATTATTCTTCCGCAAAGCCGTACCCTACTCCTTTAATTGTTTTTATGTAATGATTGCCAATATTCTTTCTCAATTTTCTGATATGAACATCAAGGGTTCTGTCACTGACAAATACACTGGGGCCCCAAATTTTGTCATAAATCTCCTCTCTCAAAAATATTTTCCCCGGAGATGAAGTAAAGAGTACGAGTAAGTCAAATTCTATTTTCGGGACATGTATAGACTGCTTATCGACGATAACCTTTCTTTTATCCCTGTCAATAATTAAAGATCCGAAGTCGATGACATTTTCTACCGCCTTAGTTTGTGATTTTCTTTTTAGTAAAGCCTTGATCCGTGCAATAAGCACCCTGGGGCTTACCGGTTTTGTAATATAATCATCGGCACCAACTTCGAAGCCGGCAATTTGTGAATAATCTTCGGCCCTGGCAGAGAGAAATATAATAAGGGTATCCTTAAACTCCGGCAATTCCCGTAATTCATTGCATAACTCAATCCCATCAATTCCGGGCATCATTACATCAAGTACAATTAAATCAGGATTGACTTTCCTTGCAATCTCCTTTCCATCAATGCCATTGCTTGCCGTATATACTTTATATCCTTCCTTTTCAAGGTTATACCGTAAAAACTCCAGAATATCCTTTTCGTCATCGACAATGACAATTTTTATTTGATCCGTTTCCATAATAATTTACAAATATATTCTTATTTAAATTTTTTATGTGAAGCTAATGTTAATTTTTGTTTGCATCTGACACGAAATAATTAACGAAAAGATAAGACTAAATTAAATTTTAATTTTCAATAATGCTATTCTTTTGTAGCAAGATAAATTAATAAAAATTTAAAACTCCTACCAATGAAGAAAATCAACTTTCAACTATTAGCAGTTCTCACTACTGCACTTGTGCTAGGCTTTACGGGATGTAAAAAAGATGAAGATGATCCGCAGCCGGGGCCACAACCGGATGAATATACAATAGTGGATGATGGTAATGGTACCGGAACAACCACATGGAAATCAGGCAAGACATATTTTCTGCAAGGTTTTGTCTTTGTAAACGACGGACAAATTCTCAGCATTGAGCCGGGTTGTATAATTAAAGGGAAGCCCGGACAAGGCGAAAATGCAAGTGCATTAATCGTTGCCAGGGGTGGGAAAATAATGGCAGAAGGAAACGCTGACAACCCAATTATTTTTACCGCTGAAGCAGACGACCTTAACGGGTCTATTAGCATCACAGACAGAGGATTATGGGGCGGTTTGATTATTCTGGGAGAAGCCGGGCTCAACTCTGCACCCGGAGAATCACAAATTGAAGGAATTCCCACAAATGAAACAAGAGGCAGGTATGGAGGAAACAATGACAGCGATAATTCAGGAATGCTTAAATACGTATCGATTCGTCATGGTGGTACCGACATTGGCGAAGGAAATGAGATCAATGGTCTAACACTCGGTGGAGTAGGCAGTGAAACCGTGATCGACTATGTAGAAGTGATTGCAAACAAAGATGATGGCGTCGAGTTTTTCGGTGGAAAACCACAGCTAAAACATATTCTGGTAGCTTATGTTGGTGACGACTCTTTTGACTACGACGAAGGGTACCGTGGAAAAGGCCAGTTCTGGTGTGCGATTCAGGATCCGAATGAGGGCGATCGCTTAGGTGAGCATGATGGAGGCACTGACCCGGAAACAGCCGAACCTTACGCTATTCCTACTATCTATAATGCTACATATATCGGACGTGGCGCTGATGCCGGCAAACGTGTTATTACTTTCCGCGATAATGCCGGAGGACATTACCTCAACTCTATTTTTACCGGACAAACCAAAGGTATAGATATAGAAAATCTGGAAGAAGCACAGGATAGCTACAAGCAATTTACAGATGGGAATCTCAGCCTGCAGAACAATATTTTTTGGGATGTGGCAGATGGCACAGCTGAAGGATTATTTAAGATTTCGGGATCCGGTGCCGGCCCGGCTGATTCACTTGCTGCAGTTGAAGCTTTTGCAGCTTACTTTGAAGATGCCGGCAATGCAGTGGCTGATCCGGGGATTTCCGGTGACAATCCGGTGCCGTCAAATGCCCAGACTGATAACCTGGCTCCATATAGCGATAGCTGGTTTGAGGTTGTAAGCTATAAAGGTGCATTTGGCTCTGATAACTGGGCAGCAGGATGGACAAGATATTTTTCCGGGAAATAGCCAGCTGTTGAACAATTCAAACCCATTAATGAAAAATTTACTCTTCCTGCCAATCCTCCTTTTTATTTCATCCGTAACTTTTTCTCAAACCGGAACCTTAAGGGGAAAAATTACGGATGCCGAAACGGGTGAAGAACTTATTGGGGCAGCGGTATTGGTTGAAGGCACTTTTCAGGGTTCATCAGCCGATCTCGACGGAAATTATTCAATCCCTGATATTGCAAGCGGAACTATAAGCATCAGGTGCACCTATATTTCGTATGAAACACAAACTATTACCGGAATTGATATCAGTTCTGATAACGTTAGTATTCTTGATATTAAGCTTAATTCCGTTTCGGTAGGCCTGGAAGAAGTAGTGATTTCGGCTAAAGCTGTGAGGAATACAGAATCCGCCTTGCTGACCATGCAAAAGAAATCGGCATCTGTTATGGATGGAATATCTTCTCAACAGATCTCTAAAAGTGGCGATAGTGATGCAGCAGGGGCAATAAAACGTGTAAGTGCTGTCTCTGTGGAAGAAGGCAAATATGTTTATGTAAGAGGTTTAGGCGACAGGTACAGCAAAACCACCTTAAATGGTGCTGAAATTCCCGGCCTTGACCCTGAACGAAATACGGTTCAAATGGACATATTTCCGACCAATGCAATAGACAACATGATCGTTTATAAAAGCTTTTCCCCAAACCTGAATTCATTTACCGGAGGATTAATTGATATATCTACAAAAGATTTTCCCGAAGAATTTAACCTGAATTTCTCTGCTTCTTATGAATTTAACACGCAATCCTCGCTAATCGATAATTTTCTCAGCTATGAGGGAGGAAATACTGATTGGCTGGGATTTGATGACGGCACCAGGGATTTCCCTGTTCGCGCTGTCGATATTCCCCTGTACCCTACCAACCGTGACGCCTTAGATGCAACAAGCATGAAGTTTAATAAAATCATGGATCCCGGCACAAAAGCTTCATTCCTTAATCAAAGTTATAGCCTGGGCGTTGGTGATCAGTTAACACTCTTCGGAAAACCCCTTGGGTACAACATTGGGATCAGCTATAAAAGTCAGGAACTCTATTATGACGATGGAGAAAGGGGGCTGTATAAATTAACGGATGCAGATGCCGGGGTGTTGAACATGGAACAAAAATATAATGAAACATCCGGACGGGCAGAAGTTTTACTGGGTGGCCTGATAAGCTTAAACTATAAATTTAACAATAACAATAAGCTGGGGTACGTCCTTTTGTATAACCATTCCGGAATAAAAAATGCCATTTATCATATAGGTGAAAAACCATCCGATGAAATTGGTATGATCATACAAAATCGTGAGTTGGGGTTCCAGGAAAGGTCTATATCAGCTAACCAGTTGAAAGGTGAGCATTTTATTGAATCATGGAGGGAATTAAAAATAAACTGGATTATTTCATACACGGATTCAAAGCAAACGGAACCCGATCTCAGGTTCTTCACGAACAGTTATTATCCGGATGCCGTCGGGAATGCACAATTTGAGATCAATCCTTCTAAATACAAAGCCCCTTCCCGCTTCAACAGGGCCATGGATGAGCTAAATATGGATAACAAAATCCATTTTGAACTTCCGTTCACCATAGCAGGCAGTAGCTCAAAATTCAAGTTCGGCTCCTCCTATGTTTATAAGAACAGGGAATTTACCGAAGAAAAAATAGATTATCATTCACAGATACAATATTATAATGGTAGCGTGTCGAACTACCTTGATGATAGCAATATAGGCCAGAACCACCCAATGTATGACCCTGTAAGCAAGCAGAATTATGGACTTTATGTTCAAAATGCCACTGACACACGTAACAGTTATGATGGCATCCAATCGGTGCTGGGTGGCTATGTAATGGCAGATATGCCGCTAACTGAAAAATTCCGCGTAGAGTTAGGATTACGGTTTGAAGCAAACAGAATGGAAACCGAAAGTAAAAAGAAAGGTATAAAAAAGGGAGAATTGAACGATAACGATATTTTACCGGCCATTAACCTCACCTATACACTTGTTGAAAATATGAACCTGCGGCTGGCCTATACACGAACACTTTCAAGGCCTACCTTCCGTGAAATTGCACCCTTTGCATCCTTCAGCCCGGTAGCTCCAACCATTGTTGGCAATCCCGATCTTAAAAGAACACTGATCAACAATTTTGATCTGAAATGGGAATATTTCATGAAACAAGGTGAACTAATTTCATTTGGTGTATTTTATAAAAACTTTATCGACCCTATCGAAATGGTTGACAATCCGGTAGCTGTCAACCCGGAAATTTCCTACCAGAATGTAGAACAAGCCAGAAACTATGGATTCGAAGTCGAATTCAGAAAATTGCTTGATTTCATCAATCCAATAAGGAATATGTACTTCGGGATAAATTTTACCTATATACGATCTGAAGTATCCATCGAAGAGCTTGAACTGGAATCCATACGTGCGCTGGTTCCGGATCATCCTGATACACGGCCGCTTTTCGGACAGGCACCATATATTATTAATGGATTATTAGGATACAAAAGCGATAGAATAGGACTATCGGCTAATTTGGTGTACAATATGACCGGGCCACGAATTTCACTGGTAACGAAAGGTGGCACCCCTGATGTGTATGAACAAGCTTTTTCGCTGTTGGATTTAAACATTCAGCAAAACCTGGGTAAACATTTCGTATTGACCCTTAAAGCCAGGAACCTGTTAAATTCTGTAAGCAAAGAAGTTTATACATATAAAGACATTGACTATTCTTATTATGAATTTTCAATGGGAAGGGTATTTGGCCTGGGAATTGCATATAATTTCAGGTAACTGCTGTTAAGGCCCATATATTTGTATACATATTTATTATAATTCTCAAACGCACTACGATGATAAATAAATTTGGAATTGTTTTTCTTTTACTCTTGTTTTCCGGATATGGATTTTCGCAAAACCTTGAATTTCGCGATGGTCATTATTATAAAAAGGGAATGCTTTATACTGGTACACATATTGAATATTATGACAACGGAAATCCTAAGATCGAACGCAATATCAAAAATGGTGTTGAAGAAGGATTGGTGATGACCTATTTTAATAATGGAAACAAACAAGAGCAACGATCATATAAAGAAGGCTTAAAGGATGGATTATGGATAAGCTGGAATGAAAAGGGGGTGAAAACAGGAGAAGCGCCCTATAAAAACAACCTTAAAGATGGTGATTGGTTTATATGGGACGATGAAGGCTTGCTAATGTATGAGATGCATTATAAAGATGGGGAGAAAACCGGTATATGGAAAATGTATGACAAAGATGGCAATCTGAAAAGCGAACGAAAATATTAATGCTATTTCAAGCAGTGTAATTTAATATTCACTTCATTATTTTCAATATCCACTTTAAAATTTTCAATTAAGCTTTTGTCGTAAGAAATATATGCAGCTATGATATTATAATTCCCGGGTTTTAGGTTTTCTATTTCGAACTTACCATCAAAATCAGTATAAATTTTTATCCGGGTACCTTCAAGCGTAATTTCTACACCGGTTAAAGCTTCACCCGAATTATAATCCATTACGATTCCGCTTAATGAAATAGTCTGAATCGTTGTTGCCGCTTCCTCTTTTGTGCCGGTACTTTCGTTATCTGCATATAAAACGCCTAATATGGCAACGATCATTACTGACAGAATAATTTTTTTCATTTCTTTAATTTTTTATGTTATTGCAAATATAAACCTGCAGAATAAAGAAATTTTTAACTTAATGTTAAGTTTGGGTTAATACTCAGATACTGGATACTGGATACTGGATACTGGATACTGGATACTGGATACTGGATACTGGATGCTGGATGCTGGATACTGGATACTGGATGCTTTGTGCACCGAAGCTTTAGCGAAGGTGTACTGGTTGCTGGCTACTGGTTCTGCGCAGAAGAGGTTTGAGGCATCGGAGCAAAATAAAAACTGAAAAATCAACTCTTTATTCATATGGTTTCAGAAAAAATGTATTTTTGAGCCATAAAAATAAAACTATAAAAATGAATATACCTGACAATTTTAAGTACACCAAAGACCATGAATGGGTCAAGGTGGATGGTGATGAAGCGCTGATCGGAATCACAGAATTTGCTCAAAAAGAACTTGGCGACATAGTTTTTATTGAAGTGGAAACCGAAGGGGAAACCCTTGAAACAGGAGATGCATTTGGAACAATCGAAGCCGTTAAGACAGTTTCCGACATGTTCATGCCTGTCAATGGAGAAGTGCTTGAGTTCAATGCAGAACTGGAATCTAATCCCGAAATTGTCAACAAAGACCCATACGGTGAGGGTTGGATCATCAAAATAAAATTTTCAGATCAGGCTGAAATTGACGGCCTTCTTGATGCTGACGGATATAAAGAACTGATCGAAGTATAATTCCTTCATGTTCAAAAAACCCTTGCTGCCGGGGATTATCTGGACTCTGCTTATAGCATTGGCCACCCTGACGCCCGGTAACTTTATCCCAAAGATCACCACTTTCATTGACTGGCTCAGTCCTGATAAGCTGGTTCATTTATTTCTTTTCGGCATTTACGCTTATCTGCTTATTGAAGGCTTGTCAAGGCAAAGCAGATATGCATTTCTGCAAAAGCATCCCGTGATCACAGGAATAATGCTTGGCATAGTTTTTGCATTTTTTACAGAAGCGATGCAAAAGTTTGTTATCCCGGGGCGTAACGGTAACATCTATGATTTTCTGGCAGATATCTTAGGTTGTTTTCTGGGATATACAATCTGGCTTATCGTGAGAAGAAATGAAAAGAAAAACTTGCATTCTTCTAAAAATTATAATTAATTTAGCCATCCGGTCTGAAGTGCCGGGAAGAATGTGTAAACACAGACACTATGGAATCAAAAAAATCACCAAAGGCTGATCTTGAAGGCAAAAAGGTCATTTTCACACAAATAGGCCTTATCGTTGCACTTGCTGTAATTTTACTTGCCTTCGAATGGAAATCTTATGATAAAACCGTTGATGGGTTTGGTGAACGAATTGTGGAAGATATCCCTGAGGAGATCATCCCCATCACAGAACAAAAAGTCAAGCCTCCTCCTCCTCCTCCCCCGAAAAAGGTTGTTGTGATCAACATAGTGGAAGATGATGTGGAAGTGGAAGATGACCTGATAATCGATATTGAAGCAGATGAAAGCACAGAGGTTGAAGAATACATCCCTATTGAAGTGGATGAAGAAGTTGTAGATGAAGCACATGTCTTTACGGTTGTTGAATCTATGCCGGAATTTAAAGGAGGTATGTCAGAACTCTATCCTTATCTGCAAAGAAACATGAAATATCCCGTGATGGCCAAAGAAAGCGGCATCCAGGGAAAGGTTTACGTAACTTTCGTTGTTGAAAAAGATGGTTCTATCACTGATGTAAAGTTGTTACGAGGAATTGGCGGCGGCTGTGATGTAGAAGCCATCAGGGTTGTGAAGGCCATGCCCAAGTGGACCCCCGGAAAACAAAGGGGAAAACCTGTAAGGGTACAGTATAACCTTCCGGTCCGGTTTACATTGCAATAAAGAATATCATTTCATATAAATAAAAAAATCCCGTTTCTCAGCGGGATTTTTTTTGTATCAGGTACTACGATAGATTTATCCACATTGTGAGTAACCGCAGCTGGAGCAGGTCAGGCATCCTTCCTTATACATCAGAGTACCTTCTCTGCTGCATTCAGGGCAGGGCATTTCTTTGGCAACCGTGCCATCAGGAACATATTTTTTCAGTGCCCTGACAACTCCATTTTTCCAGGTGTTGATCGACTGGCTGTCGAGAATCAGGTTATCCACCAGTTCAACAACAAAATGCAAGGGCATTCCATGACGCAATATACCGGAGATCAGTTTTGCATAGTTCCAGAATTCCTTGTTAAACTGCCTCGAGAGCCCTTCCATTGTGATCTTGTAACCATCCTTATCTTCAAAATGGAAATCATATTGTGCAGGTTCATTCTTATCTTTTCTCTTGTTCTTGATCACCTGGCCCGTTTCAACCCATTTGGGAAGGAAGAAACCTTCTGCCTTACCGGTAAAGATCTCATAGGGCCGTCCGTTAAGTATCCCGACAACAGCAACCCATTCTTCCTTGTTGTTCATGAAGCGGACTACATCGGCTTTAAGCATTTTTGGCCTGGTGGGAGCATTTGTTTCACCGAAAGGATTTTCCTGTTTGGATTGTTTCTTTTTATCATCACTTATCAGTACACCTGCGCGTGAATTTTCACGATAGATGGTCATTCCCTTGCAGCCACTTTCCCAGGCAGTCTTATAGATCTCACTGATAAGTTCCTTATTCACATCCTCAGGCACATTCACAGTAACACTGATAGAATGGTCGACCCATTTCTGAACTGATCCCTGCATCTTAACTTTGCTTAACCAGTCGATGTCTTTGGAAGTTGCTTTGTTATATGGAGATTGCCTGACCAGCTTAGCAAGTTCTTCATCATCAAGTGATTTAACTTCTTCAGGATTGATTCCTTCATTGGTAAGCCAGTTTTCAAACTTGGGATGTAATACATTATATTCTTCCCATGTGTCGCCGACATCATCGGTAAAGGACACCTTTACATTCTTATCATTGGGATTGACTTTTCTCCTTCTTGTGTATCTTACCATGAAGACCGGCTCAATGCCGGAGCTGGTCTGTGTGCAAATACTCACACTGCCGGTTGGGGCAATGGTAAGCATAGCAATATTCCTGCGTCCGTACTTGGCCATATTTTCATAAACGCGTGGGGCGCTTTCCCTGATCCTGTTGATAAAGGGGTTGTCCTTTTCCCTTGCAAGATCAAAGATGGGGAACGGTCCCCGCTCCCGGGCAAGGTCAACTGATGACCGGTAAACTTCTATGGCGAGCAACTTATGTACTTCAGTAGAAAAATCGATGGCAGCATCCGACCCATACCTGGATCCCAGGGCAGCCAGCATATCTCCTTCGGCGGTGATGCCTATCCCCGTTCGTCTTCCTTCCAGTGTTTTCTTACGGATATTATCCCACATGTTCCGCTCTACCTGTTTGATCTCAAACGACTCCGGATCACTATCGATCTTGGAAATAATGGCTTCGATCTTTTCAGCTTCAAGGTCGATAATATCATCCATGATCCTCAATGCCTTGCGTGCATGCTCCGTAAATTTATCGGAATTAAAAATTGCCTGTTCGGTAAAGGGGGCATCCACATAGCTGTACAGGTTGAGTGCCAGAAGGCGGCAGCTGTCGTACGGACAGAGGGGGATCTCCCCGCATGGATTCGTCGAAACAGTTTTAAAGCCAAGATCTGCATAGCAATCAGGTATGGCTTCATTTGAAATTGTATCCCAGAACAATACACCCGGCTCAGCTGACGCCCAGGCATTGTGTGTGATCTTATCCCAGAGTTTGCCGGCATCAATATCCTGCACAAATTTTGGGTTTGGCGAATCGATGGGGTATTGCTGACGATAGGGTTTATTTTCTATTACTGATCGCATGAACTCATCATCGATCTTAACAGAAATATTCGCTCCTGTTACCTTCCCTGCTTCAAGTTTTGCATCGATAAAATTTTCCACATCGGGATGCTTGACGGAGATAGTTAACATAAGCGCTCCACGGCGGCCATCCTGGGCAACCTCTCTTGTCGAATTAGAATATCTTTCCATGAACGGAACGATCCCTGTTGATGTAAGGGCAGAGTTTTTGACCGGGCTTCCGGTTGGCCTGATATGCGAAAGATCATGCCCGACACCACCCCGGCGTTTCATCAGCTGAACCTGTTCCTGATCAACCTTGAGGATACCCCCATATGAATCTGAGTTTCCATCATTCCCTATAACAAAACAATTAGAGAGGGATGATACCTGCATATTGTTACCAATACCGGCCATGGGGCTGCCCTGGGGAACAATATATTTAAAATCCCTGATCAGCTCATAAACCTCTTCAGCCGACATGGGGTTTGTGTACTTCTGCTCTATCCTGGCAATTTCATTGGCAATACGCCTGTGCATATCATCAGGTGTAAGCTCATAAATATTTCCGTCACTGTCCTTCAGTGCATACTTATTCATCCAAACATTGGCAGCCAGGGTATCACCCTTAAAATATTCTGTAGCCTTAACCAATACTTCTTCGTGGGAATACTTCTTCAATGATTTGGTTTGGGTGTCTGGTTTTAATTCCTCTTCTTGTTCTTTAGTTGCTACACCGGATACCTCGTCATTTTCCTGCGTGGGTTCCAGTTTAGTTCTTTCCTCGAGTACCTCATCATAAAAATTTTCCTTCTCCTGCTCAGTTTCTTTGCCTACATTGACAAAAAGATCATTTTTCAGCTCCATAAATTAATTTTTGAAAATTTTTAAAACTCCATCCACCTATTTTTCAACGGCTTAAAATTTAAAAAAGGCATGTGGACTTTCCTTACGAATATACGTCATAATACTTGGGTCAGATTAAATATTTATTAACACAAAGCCGTTGAAAAATCATAAACAGTTGAGGACTCAGGCCCTAGGGTCAGGATTTTTTTTTATTAACAAATTTTTAATAATTTTTTAACCCTGACTTCATCTTTGGCAAGCCAACAATAAAAACGTTAAGACCTGATTTACAAGACATCAGCCATTTTTTGTTGTTTCTAAAATAACAACTCAATGAGCCTCCAGCCAGTTGTCACCCGTATTCATATCTATCACTACCGGGACGGACATTGGAATGGCTGAACACATTTTTTCCTCAACCAATTTCCTCAACAGATCCAGCTCATTTTTATGTGCATCAAAAACAAGTTCATCATGAACCTGCAGGAGCATTTTTGAGTTCATTCCTTCCCGGCGGATCGATTCATGAATATTGATCATGGCGATCTTGATCATATCGGCAGAAGATCCCTGTACAGGTGCATTTATTGCATTCCGTTCTGCATATCCCCGAACTGTGGCATTGGACGAATTAATATCACGCAAGTATCTTCTCCGGCCCATCATGGTTTCAACATAGCCATGTTTCCTGGCAAAATCTATCGTATGATCCATATACGACTTAACCCCCGGATATTTAGCAAAATACTGAGCGATAATATCTGCAGCTTCCTTTCTGGGGATGTTGAGCCTTTCCGAAAGGCCATAAGGTGAGATTCCATAAACAATACCAAAATTCACGGTCTTGGCACTTCTGCGCATGTCAGCAGTAACTGAATCAGTCGAAACCCCGAATATTCTTGCAGCAGTTGCAGTATGCACATCCTGGCCACTTACAAAAGTTTCGATCAGGTTTGCATCTTCACTGAGTTCGGCAATGATTCGCAGTTCTATCTGTGAATAGTCAGCAGCAAGCAGGGTATAATCATTGTTTCTCGGAACAAATGCTTTTCTGATCTCCCTGCCTTTCGGTGTGCGAATAGGAATATTTTGAAGATTTGGATTATTTGAACTCAGTCGTCCTGTGGCAGCAACTGCCTGATTATACGAAGTATGTATCCGGCGATCGCGCTGATTGATCAGCCTGGGCAAGGCATCCACATATGTTGATTTCAGCTTGGTCAGTGAGCGATAGTCAAGGATCTTATCAATGATGGGATGCTTTTCGGCGAGCCTGAGCAAGACATCCTCACCTGTAGAATACTGCCTGGTTTTTGTCAACTTTGGCTTGTCAGTAACCTTTAGCTTTTCGAAAAGGACTTCTCCCAGTTGTTTTGGGGAAGCAATATTGAACTCAACTCCGGCAAGTTCTTTTATTTCAGCATCCAGCCTGCTAATACCCTCCTGCAACTCAGAAGAAAACTCTTTCAGGGCTTCGGTTTCCAGTTTTATGCCTTCTGCTTCCATGGATACAAGCACCGGTACGAGGGGCATTTCAATCCTGGCAAACAGATCCATCGTGCCCGACTCTTTCAGCATAGGCTCAAATACTTCTTTCAATTGCAAGGTAACATCGGCGTCTTCGCAGGCATAATCCTTCAGCAAGGCCGGAATTACCGTACGTAAACTTCGCTGGTTCTTACCTTTCTTCCCGATAAGGCTTTCTATGGGAACAGGCCTGTACCGGAGGTATGTTTCGGCCAAAAAGTCCATATTGTGACGTAGATCGGGCTCAATAAGATAATGAGCGATCATGGTATCGAACAGCTTACCCCTGACCTCAACGTCATACCACTTCAGCACCGACATATCGAACTTCAGGTTCTGGCCCGTTTTGCCTATCCGGTCATTCTCAAACAATACCTTGAATTCCGAAAGCAGCTCTAGTGCTTCCTGATAGTTTTCGGGTACAGGTACAAACCATGCTTCACCCTTTTCTATCGAAAATGACATCCCTACGAGTTCGGTATCATTGGCATTCAGGCCGGTAGTCTCTGTGTCAAAACAGAATGATCCTGCCTCCGTCAGTTTTTGGATCAGCTTAAGGCGGCTGTTTCTGTTTTCAACAAGGATATAGTTATGGTCTGCCTCATTAATATCAAGCAGATTTTCCTGAGGCACCTCCACGCCTGCACTGCTAAAAAGGTCACCGTTATCAGATCTTTCCTCAGAGGATATTTCTTCAGTGCTTTCTTCGGTTGCAGGCTTAAAAATTCTTTGCGCAAATGCTCTGAACTCAAGTTCGGCAAAGAGCTCTACCAGGGCTTCTTTATCCGGGTCCCCATATTGCAGTGCATCGATATCAAGTTCGATAGGAACATCTAGTATGATGGTAGCCAGATGTTTAGACATTATGGCCTGATCAGAGAAATTCTCCACATTTTCCTTGAGTTTGCCTTTAAGCTTCTCAGTATTCAACAGCAGGTTCTCTACGCTTCCAAACTCGGCGATCAGTTTTGAGGCTGTTTTCTCACCAACACCCGGCACCCCGGGGATATTATCAGAAGCATCTCCCCATAAGCCCAGGATGTCGATAAGCTGTTCCGGCTCCTGTATCTTATACTTTAAACAGATCTCATCAACCCCGAGTATTTCAGG
>JAGLEK010000618.1 GCA_023145125.1 Bacteroidales bacterium
AATTCTTCAAAACCTGACGACCCGTGTGTACCAACAATGATCAAGTCAGCTTTGGCTTCAGTAGCAGACCCGACGATCTCGCGATATACTTTTCCTTCCCTGATCTGATAGGTCAGCTTTCCCTTTCCCAGTTCTGCAGAATGATCTTTAATTATTTGTTTGAACCGCTTTTCAACCTCAGCCAGTATAGTTTCAGGGTCACATTTAAATATTTCCTTGGACTGATCGGGCTGGTTCACCCAAACCATTTCGATATCAGCCTCAGCCTTCGCTCCAATGGATACAGCATGAGCAAGGGCATTGAGGGAGCAGTCAAGAAAATCGATGGCAACAATTATTTTTTTCATAGCCGTAGATATTAATTGATAACAGGATATTTTATTTTATCTCTGATCACCCAGGCGATCGGATAATTTCTTTTGATCTTATTCAGAAAACCTTCCGCACTCATTCGTGTTCCAAAATCACCCACGCGCACTTTAAAATTCGGAGCCTGCCAGGTGAGGTAGACAGGTATATCAGGATATTTGACAGAAAACTCTGCCATTACTTCACGAGCCCTGGTGCTGGATTTATTTCCGGACTCCTCAAATATCTGTATCCTGTACCCATCAATTGCATAATTATCAGTATTCAACAGCAAAGCTTCATTCATTTGCACATGCTTTTGAAGGATGGTGTCGATGCCGGGATCCTGTATGATCACAACATTTCCTCCGCCATCCGGCTGGCTCAGCAAGCTCCCTCCGATCATGCATCCAAGGATTGTTAAAATAATCCAGTGATATTTCATCCCTTTATAATGTTATTACTCTAAACGGCCGGTACACGTACGCTCAGTACAGGTACCGGACAATTATTTACCAGTTGGCGTGCAAAAGTCCCAAGAAAAACATTTGCCTGGGTTGTTTCCTGTTCTGTCATGATAGCAACCAGATCAGTCTTGTTCTTCAAGGCAAAATCAATGGTGTCCTGGGTAATATTTTTTGTATTTACCTCACTTACCTGGTAACTGATTCCTTTCTTATCCAGGTGATCAGCGACAGTTTTCAGGTGTTTGTTTACTTGCCTCTTAAGTGATCCGAGTGTTGAGGTGTGTACTGCCAGTATCTGTATTTCTGAGCCAAAAGCAGTGGCAATCTCTGATGTGGTAAACACTTTACGGCCTGATTGTGAGGTGCTGTCGATAGGTAGAAGTATTTTTTTAATCCCCTGGCCGGATTTAAAATCCTGACGCAAGGTAACCACCGGACAAGGTGCGTGTGTAACGATCCGGTATGCATTGCTTCCGATCCAATATTCTTCAAAGCCCGTAACCCCGTGTGTACCGGCAAAGATCAGGTCAGCATTGATCTTTTTAGCATATTTTGAGATCTCCTCATAAACCTTGCCCTTGCTTAATTTAAAGTCAAGCTTTCCACCCTTGTACTTCTTTTGATATTTATTCAATATCTCATTAAATAGTTCACGGGATTCATACCTTGCTCCGCCATCCTGTTTGTCAACCATCAGATCAGGGCCGACACAATTATCTACCCATATCATAGAAACATCAGCCCCCAGATTATCGGCATACGCCAACGAATATTCAAGAGCATGAATCGCATTTCTGGAAAAATCTATAGCTACCAGCAGGTTTTTCATGGCTTATTTCATTTCTATCTCAAGCTAAAATAATAAATATACGTAAAATAAACTAATTTAGCAAGGCATTTATTGCGAATTAATTCGTGATTAGCGTTTAAAACACGAGATATTACTGATTGCATATCTGGTGAAAAATAACTTGCATGAACGAAAGTCTCGATCCAAGAAGTGATCATCTAAGCCAGGCAGAACTAGAAATAGAAAAAGTGCTCCGGCCTGCAGAATTTACAGAATTTTCAGGACAGGCGAAGGTGGTTGATAACCTGAAAATATTTGTTGAGGCTGCAAGGCAACGCGACGAAGCCCTTGACCATGTTCTTTTGCATGGCCCCCCGGGATTGGGTAAGACAACTCTTTCATACATTATCGCGAATGAGCTGGGAGTTAATATGAAAGTTACGTCCGGCCCTGTTATAGACAAACCCGGCGACCTGGCCGGTTTATTAACCAGCCTGGAAGAGCATGACGTGCTGTTCATTGATGAGATACACAGGCTCAGTCCGGTTGTAGAGGAATATCTTTATGCTGCCATGGAGGATTTCAAGATCGACATTATGATCGAATCCGGGCCCAATGCCCGAAGTGTACAGATCGAGATCAATCCCTTTACGCTGATTGGCGCCACTACGCGCTCAGGTTTGCTTACTGCACCGCTAAGGAGCCGTTTTGGGATCAACCTCCGCCTGTCTTATTATGATGCTCCAACACTTGAGATAATACTTAAGCGGTCTGCCAGCATTTTAAAAGTACCCATGGAAGCCAATGCGGCCTCAGAAATATCAAGACGCAGCCGGGGCACCCCCAGGATTGCAAACCTCCTCCTCAGAAGAGTGCGTGACTTTGCCCAGATAAAAGGCAACGGAACGATCGACCTGGACATTGCCCGGTCCTCTTTAACTGCACTAAATGTTGATAAGAACGGGCTGGATGAAATGGACAATAGGATACTGCTCACCATCATCGATAAATTCAAAGGAGGTCCTGTAGGGATCAGTACCATTGCCACGGCTGTTGGAGAAGAAAGTGGAACCATCGAAGAAGTATATGAACCCTTTCTTATCATGGAAGGATACCTGATGCGCACACCGCGCGGCCGCGAAGCAACAGAAAACGCGTACAAGCACCTTGGGAAGATTAAGGGAGGTAAGCAGCCGGGATTTTTTGACCAGTAATATCATGTCCGCCGAAAAAGACAGGATCAGCAGCTTGATCAAGGCTTCGGCCAAAAACCTGGGCTTTGATGCCTGTGGCATTGCCATGGCAGGCCCACTGCTTAAAGAATCACACATTTTCAGGAAATGGCTTAAGGATGGGAACCATGCCGGCATGTCGTACATGAGCAGGAACGTTGATAAGAGGCTAAATCCCGTATTGCTTAACGAGTGGGCATCCTCTGTGATCATGGTTTTATATAACTATTATCCCACCGACAGCACTTTATCAGAAGCAAAGCACAAGATCTCGAAGTATGCCTATGGCAAGGATTATCATGAGATCATCAAAAAGAAATTGCGTGGGCTTGTCGATGTAATCGAAGACGAGATCGGTGAGGTCATGGCAAGGGTATTCGTAGATTCAGCACCGGTGATGGAAAAAGCCTGGGCCGTAAAATGCGGGCTGGGCTGGAGCGGAAAGAACTCCTGCCTTATCAATAAAGAAATGGGATCTTTCTTTTTTATAGGAACGATCATCACAAACCTCGAGCTCACCTATGATAAAGAAGAGCTGGGGGAGTATTGCGGCAGTTGCACCCGCTGTATTGACGCCTGCCCCAATGGCGCCATTATTTCTCCCGGCATCATCGATTCCGGAAAATGCATCTCCTACCTCACTATTGAACACAAAGGCGATCTCCCGGAAGGATACCGGGACAAGCTGAATGGCTGGATCTTCGGATGTGATATCTGCCAGGATGTTTGCCCCTGGAACCGCTTCTCCAAACCCCATAAAGAACCTGCTTTCAACCCACTTCCGCAATTGAGCCGGATGAGCAAGCAGGACTGGGAAGAATTGGATGAAAAGACTTTCAATGCGCTTTTTGATGGTACGGCTGTTGAGAGAGCTGGGTACGAAAAACTAAAAAGGAATATAGAA
>JAGLEK010000619.1 GCA_023145125.1 Bacteroidales bacterium
GGAAGATGGATGATATGGCAATCTTTACCTCTCATATTCATCTTCAAAGATAACTTAATAGTTTTGAGTTTTGAGTGTTGAGTTTTGAGTTAGTTCTAAGTTTTTGTTTCCCAATTCAACCAATTCAACTAGTTCAACCAATTCAACCAATTCAACTGCTTTTTTCCTTACTTTTGCAACAAATTAGCTTACATGGCAAAAGACATAGAAACAGATTCAAGGCAACTGGTTGATGCTGTAGTGGCAGCGATGGAGGATAAGAAAGGCCTGGATATCCTGTTCATAGATTTTAGCGGGATGCCCAATACAGTGGCCCGGTATTTTGTAATTTGTCATGGTAACAGTAACACACATGTTAATACGCTTGCTGATGGGGTGATTGACGGGGCAAGAATAAAAACAGGATTTAAACCCTGGAATAAGGAAGGATATGAAAATGCGGAATGGATTTTGCTGGACTATGCTGACGTGGTAGTCCATATATTTCAGGAAACCGCCCGTCGTTTCTATAATCTGGAAGAATTGTGGGCTGATATGGAGGTCACAAAGATTGAGAGCAAGCAGTAATTTATTTTATTCAGGACAGAATGGCAGATACAGATAATAAGGAAAAGGGAAAGGGAAAGAACAAACCAATTCTTCCCAATCTGAAGAAAAAGGGCAAATTCAATTTTTATTGGATCTATGCCATCATGTTTTTCATCATATTCATCATATACTTTACGGGTTTTGATGATGGCGCTGAAAAGACGGATTGGCCACAGCTGAAAGAGATGCTGGCGTCTGATGATATTGAAAAGATCATCGTCGTCAATAAAGATAAGGTCGAGATATATATCAAGGAAGACATATTAAAAAACGATTCCAAATACGAAGATGTACGGCCATCCGGATTTAGCTCCGGGGGTGCGCAGTACTACATGCACATCAGTGATGCCAAGGGCTTTGAAGATAAGCTGGCAGCAGAGCAGGAGAGGGTCGCAGTACCCATATATCCCGAATTTGAAAACCGTACCAGCTGGACCGACAGTCTGGGTTGGCTGTTTCCGATTCTTATATTGGTGGTTGTGTGGATAGTCATCATGCGTATGATGGGTCGTGGTGCCGGTGGTGGCGGAGGCCAGATATTTAATATCGGCAAATCAAAGGCACAGCTCTTCGACAAGAGCACCGGTGTTACGATCAACTTTCAGGACGTTGCCGGGCTTGAAGAGGCCAAGGTGGAGATCAAGGAGATCGTTGACTTTCTGAAAAGTCCTGAAAAATATACTAAGCTGGGTGGTAAAATCCCGAAAGGTGCACTGCTGGTTGGCCCTCCGGGAACAGGTAAAACATTGCTTGCCAAAGCGGTGGCAGGGGAGGCCAAGGTTCCCTTTTTCAGCATTTCGGGATCAGACTTTGTTGAGATGTTCGTAGGTGTAGGTGCCTCCAGGGTACGCGACCTGTTCAAACAGGCGAAAGAAAAAGCACCCTGTATCATCTTTATCGATGAGATCGATGCCATTGGCAGGGCCAGGGGGAAAAATGCCTTGACCGGGGCCAACGACGAAAGAGAAAATACCTTAAACCAGTTACTGACTGAAATGGATGGTTTTTCCAGTAATACCGGTGTTATCATCCTTGCAGCAACCAACCGTGCCGATATCCTCGACCGTGCCCTGATGCGTGCCGGAAGGTTCGACAGGCAGATCCATGTCGAGCTTCCCGATCTGGAAGAAAGGAAGGCTATCTTCAAAGTACATATGAGGCCTTTGAAAATGGATGAATCTACTAAGGTTGAGTTTCTGGCAAAGCAAACACCGGGCTTTTCAGGAGCCGATATTGCCAATGTTTGTAATGAAGCAGCTTTGATCGCGGCAAGGAATGGCCATAAAAGCGTGGAAAAACAGGATTTTATGGATGCCATCGACAGAATAATCGGCGGACTTGAGAAACGCAATAAGATCATCTCCGCCAGGGAGAAAAAAGTGATCGCTTTCCATGAAGCAGGACATGCTTCCATCAGTTGGCTGCTGGAACATGCACACCCGCTGGTGAAGGTAACCATTGTCCCACGTGGGAAAGCCCTCGGTGCTGCCTGGTACCTGCCGGAAGAACGGCAGATCACAAACTGGGACCAGATGTTCGATGAGATGACTGCCACACTTGGGGGCAGGGCCTCGGAGAAGGTGATATTCGGAAAGGTTTCCACCGGTGCCCTGAATGACCTTGAAAGGGTAACCAAGCAAGCATTTAACATGATTGTTTATTTTGGCTTGAATGACAAGATTGGCAATATCAGCTATTATGATTCAACCGGCCAGCAGGAGTACTCATTCCATAAGCCCTACAGTGAGAAAACAGCCGAACTGATCGATGAAGAGATCAAAATCCTTGTGGAAAAGGCCTATGAACGTGCTGTAAACCTGCTGACAGAAAATAGGGAAAAGCTTGAGAAACTGGCAGCCAGATTGCTTGATAAAGAGGTGATCTTTAGCGAGGACCTGGAAGATGTCTTCGGAAAACGGCCATGGGATGAAGAAAAGAGAATTGGCGAAAATGGGGGAGATAAAAAGGCTGAGGACGGAACCCCGGAAACCAGCGACAAGAAGCCAGCAACCAGCAACAAGAAACCAGTACCCAGCGACAAGAAGCCAGAAGAATCTGAGGATGATAATAATTCTGAAACGAAATAGGAATCATGGACGCCACCACATCACGCGAGAAGGTTCTGAAAAGTATCAGGAATGCACTGATCTCGAAACTCGACAATCCCTATCAGGATGTTGATTTTGAGTCACCGGTATTTGCTGAGATCAGCGATTCACCGGAGATTGCCTTTGCCCAGGAGTTTATCAAAGTTGCCGGAAAATTTGTCTACTGCAGCGACGATGCTGAATTTGCTGAAACCCTCAAATCAGTAATGGTAGAGAACGGCTGGAATTCGATCCATTGTTTGGATGAGGAGCTGAGCGATATACTGAAGGGGAAAGGGATCAGTCTCACAAGCGATAAAGAAAGTTTTGACAATATGAAGACCGGCCTCACACGTTGTGAATACCTCATTGCAAGGCTTGGCAGCATAATGGTTTCTTCTGCGCATTCTTCCGGCCGGCGAATGAATGTATTCCCGGAGATTCATCTTGTTTATGCCAGGGCTTCACAACTTGTTCCTGATCTGAAAGATGCGCTGAAAGGGATGAAAGAGAAATATGGGCAGGACCTGCCTTCCATGATCTCATTGATCACAGGCCCCAGCCGGACTGCAGATATTGAAAAAACCCTGGTGATGGGAGCACATGGCCCCAGGGAATTATATGTCTTTCTGGTGGATGACCAGGTGTAAATCAAAAGCAAAAGTTTGAAAAATCTTATTATCAGAACGATCACAGGCGGTATCTTTGTGGCTGCTATCATGGCGAGTGCCATTTGGTCACCGCTTGCTTTTGCAGGGCTTTTCCTTTTTGTAACTGCATACGGGCTGTGGGAGTTTCAACGGCTTGTTAATAATGATATTGACCTTGTCAGTGCCCTGCCGGTGCTGATATCAGGAATACTCATTTATTTTATTATCACTCTCTATGCGCTATCCTATATAGATGTTGACTACCTGTGGTTGATCCTGGCTGTGGCAGTTGTTCATTCGTCCGTTATGGTTTTTGCAGGCAGACGTGAAGCTCTGGCACGCATGGCCTCTGATATCAGCAGCATCGCGTATGTAGTGATGCCCCTGGCAATACTGAACCTTTTTCTTAATCCCCAGGCCATACCGGGATACCACACACCATGGTTTTTACTCGGAATGTTCATCATTCTGTGGACTCACGATACCTTTGCCTACCTGACCGGAAGTATGTTTGGCCAGCATCCCTTAAATAAGGAAATTTCACCCAAAAAAACCTGGGAAGGCAGTATCGGCGGCTTTGGATTTGCGATCATTGCCGCTTATATCATTTCTGTTTTTTCTCCGGAACTGGAAACGTGGCATTGGATCATAATAGCATTGATAGTAACTGTTTTTGGTACCATCGGCGACCTGGCTGAATCACTTCTTAAGCGTCGTGCAGGAGTGAAAGATTCAGGAAACCTTCTGCCGGGACATGGGGGCATACTTGATCGTTTCGACAGTGTCCTTTTTGTTTCGCCCCTGGTATATGTTTTAATACTTTTGTGTAGCTCATGAAAATTCATACTGCAGGCATAATTCCTATTCTGGTCCTACTGGCGGGCGTGTTGATTATCATGTTCCTGCTAAACCGGGTTTTTCCTGAACAAACTGCTATACATTATATTCTTTATGCAGTTGGTTTGATCTTCATTTTCTTTGTAGTAAGGTTTTTTCGATTCCCTGACCGTAAATTGATCCGGGATAGTGATGCTGTATACAGCGGGGCTGACGGAACGGTGGTAGCCATTGAAAAAGTACATGTAGATGAGTATTTCAATGATGAACGCATCCAGATATCTGTCTTTATGTCGATATTCAATGTGCACATAAATTGGAGCCCGTTTGATGGGAAGCTGGTATATCGCAGGCATCATCATGGAAAACACCTGGTGGCCTTTAATCCGAAGTCATCCCTTATCAATGAGCATACAAGCCTCGTCATTCAGGATGAGAAAGGCAGGAAGCTTATGATGCGACAGATCGCCGGTGCCATTGCCAGGCGTATTATCTGTAAACCGACAGAGGGGCAGGGTACAGAACAGGGTGAAATGATAGGTATGATCAAGTTCGGGTCAAGGATCGATCTTTTTTTGCCGGCGGACGCGGAGGTGAAAGTGAAGATAGGCGACAAGGCAAGAGGTGCCCAAACCCTTATGGCCATCCTGAAGTAGTTCGGTTTAGAAAATTTCCATCAATTCCGTTAAACATTTGATCTCAAAAGTCACCTTTTCCTTATGCCTTATGCCTTTTTCATTGAAGAAAACCTGGTCCATACCCACATTGAGTGCGCCGGTTACATCCACAGCAAGGTCGTCGCCAATATAGATGCTGTCCTCAGCAGTGCAGTTTGCTTTTTCCATTGCAAAATTAAAAATGCCCGGCTCCGGCTTTTTAATGCCGGCCTCTTCAGAAGTTGTAACTGTTTTGAAGTACAGGTACAGCCTGGCAATGCGAAATTTTTGCTCCTGAACTTCCTGAAAACCGTTGGTGATCAAGTGGAGAGGGTATTTTTGTGAAAGGTATTCAAGGGATTCGATAGCACCCGGAAAGAGAAATGCCTTTTCGGGGTTTACCGTTACATAATCTTCTGACATCCCGACGGCGATAAGTGTATCGCTGATCCCGAAATCGGCAAGTGTCATTTCAAAGCGTTTTATGTTGAGCACTTCTTTCAGTATCGCGCCTTTCCTGTACCAACTCCACAGAAGGTCGTTGTGCCTTTCATAATGCTCACGGAATACCACGAGCGATGGCACCCCAAGCTCCTCCAGCCCGTATTTGATGAACATCCTGTTGAAAGAATCATCTGCGCTGGCATCAAAGTCCCAGATTGTGCGGTCGAGATCAAAAAAAATGTGGTTGTATTTTTTCACTGCTGCAAAACTAAATCAAAGTTTTGAATTTTTGGTTTTAAGTTTTGAATTGTATTTGCCACAAAGACACAGCCTTTCCGCCAGGGCGAAAAGCACAGAGTTTCACAGCAATTCTGTTTGTCAACTGTGGTGCTCTGTGTACCTGCAGCAAAGTTTTTTTATAGAAATACTTGACAAACCAATTTCTATGACTTATCTTAGCGATATTAAAATGATATCAAAATAGTATTAATTTAAATTGTCAGAAAATGAATGAAAAAAATTATTCAGCGTTGAACGGCTACGTCGCTCTCATCCTGATCCTCGGAATGATTGGGTTTCCAACATATATGATGGTTGCTTTCGAACAATTCTGGTGGGCCATAATGGGAGGTTTTGGCATGTTCTGCATAGCAGGAATGATGGTTGTTAATCCCAATGAATCAATGGTCATGGTGCTCTTTGGTGCCTATAAGGGCACAGTGAAGAAAAATGGCTTTTTCTGGGTGAACCCCTTTTTTACCAGGAAAAAGATCTCACTTCGTGCCCGGAACCTCGACAGTACACCTATCAAAGTAAACGATAAGGTTGGTAATCCCATTATGATCGGCATCGTGCTTGTTTGGCGTGTGGATGACACTTACAATGCTGCTTTTGAAGTTGATGATTATGTCCATTTTGTGGATATACAAACTGAAGCTGCGATTAGGAAATTGGCCGGACATTATCCATATGATAACTTCGATGATGAGATGGCTGAGATTACATTGCGTTCCGGTGGGGAAGAGGTAAATCATGTGCTTGAAGATCAGATACGTGACCGCCTGGCAATTGCCGGCATCCATGTGATTGAAGCTCGTATCAGCTACCTGGCATATGCTGCGGAAATTGCCAGTGCGATGCTGCGCAGGCAGCAGGCGACAGCCATTGTTGCAGCCCGGATAAAGATCGTTGAAGGAGCAGTCAGCATGGTTGAGATGGCTCTTGAACAGTTGAATAAGAAAAAAGTGATTGAAATGGATGAAGATAAGAAGGCGACCATGATCAGCAATCTCATGGTTGTGCTTTGTTCAGATAAAGATGCTACACCTGTTGTGAACACAGGGACACTCCATCAATAAATATGGCAAAAAAGAAACCATTTGTTTTAAGGTTAAATCCCGAAACCCTCGAGAAAGTGGAGAAGTGGGCTGCCGACGATTTTCGCAGCATCAATGGACAGTTGGAGTGGATTATTGATAATGCCTTGCGGCAGGCCAGAAGGAAGAAATAGATTGTCGATTGTCGATTGTCGATTTTTGATTTTAGATTTGGGATTTATTTTCGATTTATATCTGCAATACATCGAACATCATAAATTCCCAATCCCAAATCCTATCTAAAATCCCCCAATCGACAATCGACAATCGCCTAATCAAAACCGCCTAATCACCCCCGCATTACCTATTTGCAATGAGATTTTCCAGTGAGTCAATTCTCTGAACAGCTTCTTGCAGTTCCTGATTTAGATGTACAAGATATGAGGCTAAAAATTCGTTTTCTCCGATTTTACGAATCTTAATATCATTCACCGTCAGGATTCCCTCTCTGCTCACAGTAAGATTTTTTGTATCGATAAGTACTTCATTGAAGTTGTTGAATTCCATGAACACCTTGCTTTCATTTGCAAATATTATCGATCGAACATTTTCATCAGTATATGATGGAATAGAAAAAATCAGATCACCCTCGCCTACCTTTCTGATTATTGCATCCCTGGGTTTAGCCAGATCTGAAAAATGCTTTTTCCCTGAAGCTACTGCAAATTCCAATGCCCCATGATTTTTACTTACCACTTTTAATAAGGGGTCTTTTGGCTTGTATACTTCAAATGCAGTTCCAATCTTATAGGCCTGGCCAATGTACGCCTGAACTGTAGAATCTGATTCCTCTGATTCTTCCGAACCTGTATATTCATTTGAGTTTATTCCGGAATGAATACTAACCCGGTTACTCCAGTAAACTTTCGAATATGCATAATTCATTCCTAATGAAATGACTATGATCAAGAGAATGTTAGCTGAAAGCAGTGCAATTAATTGCCTGGTTTTAATTTTTATCATGAGTTATTATTTATTAAATGATCATTACTTC
>JAGLEK010000062.1 GCA_023145125.1 Bacteroidales bacterium
AATATGATGACTATAAAGGACTGGATGTGAAAGGAAAGATAATTGTAAGATTATCAGGATATCCCGGTCATAATGATACTTCCAGCGATGCATACAGGAAGTTTCACCCTGAAGGCAGGTATGCAGAATACTACCTGGGCATGGAAAAGAATGATATAGCGGAAGAGAAAGGCGTTCTTGCAATTATTGACATCAGCCCGGGCTACGACCGTTCATCGAACTGGACGGTTAATACTCCATTTCGTTATCAAAATGATTACTACGAGGGTGATGAGAAGCAAAAAACCATTAGTGAATATTCACACCGGCTGCCGGGAGATTCATTAAATATCGGCCCGGTCAGGATCAGCCTGAGCAAGAGGTCTGCTCATGAAGTGCTACGGGGCAGCGGAATCAATGTTGAACAATGGGAAGAGCAACTGACAGAAAAAATGAAGCCTGATTCAAAGGTGCTTTCCGGAAAGTCGGCTTTTATCAGTACAAGTGTCGAATCGGAGCTTATCACTGCACGGAACGTGATCGCTGTGATCCCCGGCAGGGATACAACTGAAGCCATCGTGCTTGGAGGCCACTACGACCACCTGGGCATGTTCGACGGATATATCTGGAACGGTGCAGATGATAATGCTTCGGGTACTGTCGGGGTGATGACGGTCGCAAAGGCCTGTATGGCCACCGGTGAAAAGCCTGAAAGGACTATTGTTTTTGCTGCATGGACAGGCGAAGAAAGAGGATTGCTGGGCTCACGCTATTTTGTAAACCATCCTTACCTGCCTGTCGGGGATATTAAATTCCACTTAAATTATGATATGATCTCCAGGGATTCGAAAGATGACAGCCTTGGCATAGAATGCACTATGTCGTATACTGCCGGATATCCGTTTCTGGAAGAGAATACCACTAAATTCCTTGATCAATACGATATTAACCTCGACATTACCATGCGCCCGACTATGAGCAAAGGCGGCGGCAGCGACCACTCATCCTTTGCCAGGAAAGATATTCCTTTCTTTTACTTTATGGCAGGATGGCATGACGAATACCATACTCCCAAGGATGAGATCAAACTCGTCAATTATCAGAAAATGGCTGACATCATCCGTGTGGGTTTCCTTAATATCTGGACTATGGCGAATATGGAGGAGATTCCGTAAAAAAAGGGGCTTTGTTGCCAAAG
>JAGLEK010000620.1 GCA_023145125.1 Bacteroidales bacterium
TCACCCAGCTCACTGAGGGTAGGGCGCATATGCCTGATCAGCTCCGCATCATAATCTTCGTGTTTGTTATACACACCTGCAGGGCAATGGCAAAAGAGCTTTTCTTTTGTCTTCAGCTGCTGGTGCACCTCCAGTCCAGACATAAATCCGATGCGGTCGTAATCAGCTTGGGTTGCATCTTTTTTGGAAATATATCCGATTTGTTTCCTGGATTTGTTGTAGTTTTCCTCCGGATTGAGCTTTTGCTTCATCGAATTCACTTATTAGTGTAATATGAGATGGCAAATGTAGGAATTTTAGTAATTTACAGACCCATTTACCAGGAAAATACAACGTATGGATCAAGTTTTGTTTAACCAGCTTATATTGTGTTGGATCATCATCGCAGTACTCACCATGATCCTGTTATTATTCGTTACGGCTCCCTATGGCCGGCACAGTAAGACCAACTGGGGGCCGATGATCAGCAATCGTATGGGATGGTTGCTGATGGAATTACCGGCACTTTTATTGCCATTCATAATATTCCTGACTGGTGAAGGAAGCAGCCGGAGGGTCATATGGATATTATTTCTTCCCTTTCTGATCCATTATATCAACAGGGTGCTGATCTTTCCTTTCAGGCTGCGGACCAGGGGGAAAAAAATGCCAATTGCCATCGTGCTCATGGCTATTGTTTTCAATTCCGTCAATGGTTTTTTCCTGGGATACTACTGGGGGTATTTCTCTGATGGATATACGGCAGAATGGTTAACCAGCCCACAGTTCATAACAGGCCTTCTCATATTCTGCGTGGGTATAGGATTCAATATCCGCTCCGACAATATGCTTATCTGGCTCAGGAAAACCAGCAGCAACGGCTACAAAATCCCTTACGGAGGGTTGTTCAGGTATATTTCATGCCCGAATCATTTCTCTGAGATCATTGAATGGACCGGCTATGCCATCATGGTCTGGAACATGCCTGCACTCGCCTTTGCCGTCTGGACCTTTGCCAACCTTGTCCCCAGGGCATTGGATCATCATAAGTGGTATAAAAGTCATTTTGATGATTACCCTACCGATCGAAAGGCGATATTTCCGGGGATATTATAGAATAGAGAATCAAGAACAAGGAATAAGAATAAGAAT
>JAGLEK010000621.1 GCA_023145125.1 Bacteroidales bacterium
TGAGACTATGAGACTGTGAGACTGTGAGACTTTGGGACTATGTGAGGGAGAGATGGGGAGAATATGGTCATAGCGCAAAGCAACCAGTATCCAGTATCCAGTATCCAGCATCCAGTATCCGCCATGACGCTAAATATTTATTTCAAAAAAAGTATCATTTTTTCTTGCATTCTGCACATATGTGCATTATCTTTGTGGCGTAAATCAATATAAAATATAATATGCCCCGTCCGAAAAGCAATAGGATTGTTCGTGAACCGCCCTTATTTACCGAGTTTAAACCCGTTGGGGTTCCGGGAGCGGAACTGGAACAGATATTGCTCAGCCTCGATGAGTATGAAGCGGTTCGATTGGCTGACTTCGTCGGCATGACACATGAAGAAGCTGCTGACGAAATGGGAATATCACGTTCTACATTCAGCAGGTTGGTTGAACAGTCCAGAAGGAAGATGGCAGCATTCCTCTTCCAGGGTAAGCGACTTACCATCAACGGTGGGAATGTACATTTTCGCTATAATATTATTCGGTGCATGGATTGCGGGTATATGTTCAAAATAAATATTGATGAACCAATGAAAGAATGTCCGGAATGCCATTCAAAAAACCTGCTGAACCATGCAGGAGGCTTTGGACATGGAAAATGTTGTAGAGGTAATTTTAATAAAAAAGGAGGTAATTATGCCAAGAGGTGACAGAACAGGACCAAATGGAAATGGCCCGATGACAGGAAGACGCTTAGGTCTTTGTACAGGAAATGATAGTCCGGGTTTTGAGATGACTCCCGGTGGATTTGCCCAGGGTGCTGGCCGTGGATATGGCCGTGCTTATGGTAGAGGATTTGGGTACGGACGGGGTATGGGATATCGGCACGGTCAACAGTATGGCCGTTATGCTGATGAAATTGTTCCGGAAGTATCTCAGGAAACCCTGCTTGAAAATGAAGCCAGGGTACTGAAAGAGCAATTAGCGTCTCTTGAGAAACAACTTGCTGAGTTGAAAAAGGGGGAATAACCCTGAGAAGAGTTTTTGAGACACACTCTTATTTTTAATAAAACGTATGCTATTTCTGGAATTTGCAGAAATAGGGTTTTGGAGGTATGAAATAATTTAAACATATAATAATGAAAAATTCAGGTAAAGGACTACACCGCGGACAGGGACAGGGGCTAGGCCGGGGTGGCGGAAAAGGACGTAATAAAGGAGGTGCTTTTGGTACCGGTGGCTTTTGTGTTTGTGCCAAATGTGGTGAAAAGATCCCCCATCAACAGGGTGAAAAATGTACAACGATTAAATGCCCTGCATGTGGACATACAATGATAAGAGAGGAATTATTGAGTAAATAACTTTTTAGCTTGTTTGAAGAGGGATACTAAGAAATAATATCAAAAAAACGCTAAAATAATATTTGATTCTAAAAATCATAGATATGAAAACACTAATAAACTTATTTGATGAGAATAACTGGGAAGTCGCTACAGGATATCCCCAGGGGACCATGGTGAAAGTTTTAAGGAATGATAAAAATGCAAAGACTGTGTTGCTTAAATTACCTGAAGGGTTTTACATGGGGCCACATTCTCACCTTACCACTGAACAAAATTTTGTTATTGAAGGCCAATATGAAAGTGGAGGTGAAGAATATCCTGCAGGATCCTATCAGGTTTTTTCTCCAGGGGATGAACATGGTCCTTTTGAATCCAAAAGCGGGGCGATAATCTTGGTTGTTTATGATAGTATTTAAACTTGTTTGTATTTCATAGAAAAACACATTTAACACTTATGAAAAAAATATTTGCAGTCCCTACTATTGGGGAAAAATTATGTGCCCATTTTGGGCATTGCGAAAAATTTGCGCTTATTGAGACCAAGGATCATAAAGTTATACATGTCGAATACATAACGCCACCGGTCCATCAACCGGGTACCTACCCAAGGTTCCTTGCCGCAAAAGGGGTGAGTGCCATCATAGCAGGCGGCATGGGAGTGAAAGCCCAGGATATCTTTGCCCAGCACAGGATAGAAGTATTTATGGGTGTGGGTTCGGAGGATCCTGAAACCCTTGTTGCACAATACTTTAATGATCAGCTTGAGACGGGTGAAAACCTTTGTGACCACTAAATTCCTGTAAATGAAAATAGCGATAGCCAGTGGTAAAGGGGGCACGGGAAAAACAACTTTATCGGTGAACCTGTCAGCGTACCTGGCAGAAAAGGAAGAAGTTGTCTTGTCTGACCTGGACGTTGAAGAACCTAATTCGGGATTGTTTATTAAAGCCCGGGTGCTTCACGAGGAAGAAAAATATAAAATGGTGCCGGAATGGAAGGAAGATCAGTGCACACTATGCGGGATCTGCCAGGAAGTATGTAATTTCCATGCGGTGATACAGCTGGGGGAAATTATCATGGTGTTTCCTGAATTGTGCCATGGCTG
>JAGLEK010000622.1 GCA_023145125.1 Bacteroidales bacterium
CTACCGCCTACCGTCAACCGTCAACTCATTATTAAACCAATTCACATAACAACCATCCAACAACAACATCATATTTGGCATGGTATTATGAATGAATTTATTAACTAAATTTGTGGGAACTGAAAATTTCCGGCTGTTTATGTCGTTATTCTGCTAACCAAACTGCGCAAATTGGAAAGATTTTATCACACCCTGAATATAGCCATCGATGCTGTTTTGGCTAACAAGTTTCGTTCGATACTCACCGCCCTGGGGATCATTTTTGGTGTTGGTGCTGTAATTGCCATGATGGCAATAGGGAACGGGGCAAGGCAGGAGATCCTGGAACAGATTAAGATGGTTGGGGTCAACAACATTCTGATCACCCCTATTCTCGACAATGCTGCCGCAGAAGGGGATGAGGGGGATGATAGTAAAACACTGAAAGGCACATACTCCCCGGGACTGACCCTGAAAGATGCCGGAAGCATTCAGAACATCATCCCGACAGTGGTACGTGTAAGCCCTGAAGTTTCATATGAAACCTACATCATTAAAGACGGTATCAGGAAAAAAGCCACGCTTAAAGGGGTAACACCGGATTTCTTCGATGTTTACAGCCTCCCGATGCAGGAAGGAGAGATGTTCAACAACATCCAGCTGGAGAATGGCAGTCCGGTGTGTATTATCGGGCCAACCATCAAAACCAAGTTCTTCCCGGCAGAAAACCCATTGGGGAAATACATCAAATGTGGCAATATCTGGTTAAAAGTGGTTGGTGTCCTTAAAAGCATGAAGATGGCCTCGGGAACATCGGAAGACCTTGGCATAAGTGATTATAACAACAATATTTACGCACCCTTGCAAACTGTTCTCCTTCGTTACAGGGACCGCTCGGTGATCGACAGGAGAGACATTGGCGGCGGTGGTACCAGTGTTATGATGTTCGGGAGAGGGGCCATCATCTCATCTTCATTCAGCGGCGGGTCATCGGATGTTACAAACAAGAATCAACTGGATAAGATCGTGGTGCAGGTTAACGATAGCGAAAACCTGAATGTTACAACAATTTTACTGGAGCGGATGATGCTTCGGCGGCATTCCGAAATGGTTGATTTTGAGATCACCGTTCCTGAGTTGCTTTTAAAACAGGAACAAAGGACCAAAGACGTTTTTAATATAGTACTCGGGGTGATCGCGAGCATTTCACTGATTGTCGGGGGTATAGGCATCATGAACATCATGCTGGCCTCTGTGATGGAACGTATCAGGGAGATCGGGGTCCGCCGTGCTACCGGGGCAACAAAGCGCGACATCACAAACCAATTCCTTACCGAAGCAACATTGATAAGCATTTCAGGTGGGTTCATAGGGATTATTCTGGGGGTAGCCTTTGCCAAGCTCATCACCGAATTCACCGGCATCCTCACCATCATTTCTATGCTCTCTATCGTAGTATCCTTTGGCGTTTCCGCTGCCATCGGGATCATGTTCGGCTATATGCCCGCGAGAAAGGCAGCCAACCAGAATCCTGTTGAATCACTGCGTCATGAATAGTAATTTAATGAAGAACCATAATGAACGTTAAATCAATATTCACACTGTTCCTGCTTGCAGCTGCGATGCTTATGCCATCGGCCAACGCTCAGGAAGACAACATTAATTATCTTTCACTCACTGATGTTATCTACATTGCCCATCAGCAATCGCCTGATGCGCTGATCGCCAAGCATCGTTTTAAGGCAAGCTACTGGGATTTTCGTTCGTTTAAGGCAGACAATCTGCCGGGTTTGATACTCGATGGAATAACCCCTTCATATAACCGGTCTATTTCCCCGATAACACAACCCGATGGCACCATCGAATTCAAGCCGCTCGACCAGGGTGGTGCAAACCTTGGCCTGTCCCTTTATCAGAATATAGGGCCGACCGGAGGCCGGATATCATTGAACAGTGATCTCAGCTGGGCCGATAATTTTACCGGTGATAAAGTACAGACTCCCTTTCGTGCCGATATTGTCAATGTCAGGTACGACCAGCCGATCTTCAGGTACAATGCATATAAATGGGACCGGCACATAGAGCCCATGAAGTATGAAATGGCCAAGCGGAAATATCTTGAGGATAACGAGCAGGTAGCCATTGTAGCCACAAATTATTTCTTCAGCATGTTGCAATCGCAGATCGATATGCAGATCGCCAATAAGAACATGAGCAACTACGACACCCTGTACAGAATTGCAGTGGGCAGGTATCAACTGGGGAAAATAGCTGAGAATGAGCTGTTACAGCTGGAGCTCAACTTATTGAAAGCCGAAGCCACGGTACAGCAGGCCGAGCTCGAATTGGAAAACAGCCTCTTTCGTTTGTTGTCATATTTACGAATTCAGGAAGATACAGAAATTGAACTCATCCCTCCCACGGTAGAAGAATTTTTCACCATCACGGCAGATAAGGCAATCACCGAGGCAAAGTATAATTCCTCCACAGCGCTGGATTTTGACAAAAGAAGATTAGAGGCACAAAGCCAGGTTAATGCAGCAAAGATGTCGGGCCGCTTCGATGCCGATCTCAGTGCCGTATTCGGACTGACACAGCAGGGCGCTTCCATCCCCGGAGCATATACACAGCCCCTTGATCAGCAACAGGTAAGCCTGGGCTTCACCTTGCCGATCCTCGACTGGGGTTCAGCCCGTGGAAGGATCAAGATGGCAGAGTCGCAGGAAGAACTGGTATTCACTTCTGTCGAACAGGAGG
Source organism: Bacteroidales bacterium (assembly GCA_023145125.1). Lineage (GTDB taxonomy): Bacteria > Bacteroidota > Bacteroidia > Bacteroidales > B18-G4 > B18-G4. The sequence continues at coordinate 2,737 of JAGLEK010000622.1, forward strand.
AGATAGACTTCGTGTACAATATTTTCCTGGAGGTGATGCAGTTCAATATGCAGGAAAACCAGCTCAGGATCGCCGCCAAAGCCGACACCGTTGCACAAAAAAGATATGATGTTACGGCAAAAAGGTATATGATAGGCAAGGTTAACGATATATTGGATCTCGACAAAGCCCAGATCGATAACGACAATGCCCTGAAAGGCTACTACCAGGCCCTGCGTGCCTACTGGCTCAATTACTACCGTATCCGGAAGGAGACGCTTTATGATTTTCAGCGAAATATGCCCATCCTTTTTGATATCAATGATATAATGTAAGCCTTAGAGCTAGTTAAACTGGTTGAACTAGTTGAGCTGGTTGAATTGGTATGGCACCTAAGAACCTGGGCAAAATTTGTCATCCTGACGAATGAGCGCAGCTGCGTCTTTGCGTAGCTTCAGCGGAGCAAGGCGAAAGAGGAAGGACCCTTTAGCGGAGCGTAAAACATCAGCAGGTAGTACCTCCCGGCATTGGC
>JAGLEK010000623.1 GCA_023145125.1 Bacteroidales bacterium
GCGAAGCAGGAAATGCTCCTCTTCGATCTGCGGAAAGCCCAGGCTTACAAGATTTTCCATGGTGCCCTTCTTTACATATTTTTCCTTGCGGTTAGACAGGTAGAAGATGTTAAAGCCAATGGAATCGGCGTGTCGAAGAAACTCCAGTGCGCCCGGAACCGCACCGGCATCAGCCTGTTCACACCATTCGTTCCACATGTATGGATAGCTGGTGTCCCTGGCGATCATCAGTGCCTCGAAAGGGCTGTTATCCAGCATGGTTTCATCTATATCAACCACTATGGCAAGGTTTTCATTGTATGGATTGTCCATGCGGATCTCATCCACCCGCTCACGGGCAATATTAAATGCCTGGTACGCAAGGGCACGGTATTCATGAGCATAATAAGTATAGAGGGTTGCCATGGTCAGGGCATTTTCAGAAATGGCCGGACTCCTTGCTTCAGAACTCACCTTTTCCCGGTCACTTATACAGGCCGTAATGGAAAATACAATTAATGCAAGGGCTACAATTTTTCTCATGCCAATAATTTGATTCCCCGGGACAATGATCCCGTAAAGGGAAATTTATTTAATAAAATATATATCAAATTCAGCTTCAGAAGTTTTATCAATCCAATGCCGGCAGTTCAGGCTCGTTGCTTTATCAATTAGTGGTGCAGGTAAAAACGGAGTGATCAGCTTATATATCTTGCCCTGATCCATATCATTCAGGTCTGCCATCACCTGGTTTACGGGATGCTCTCCCCGTGCAAGCATTTCCACCGCACTAAATTCCGTTACAATATTATCTTCTGAAAACCATTCGGGTTTTGAATAGTTATAGCCTGACACTGTACTGTCTGTTACCTTGTCCTGGCCTACTTCTTTTCTAAGTCTGTTTATCATATCTTCTACTTTTACGTTACCTATGGCAGCTGCCTGCTGCAATGTGGTAATCCTTGCAATCGTTTTCCTGAGAACCGGGTTTTTCAATTTCTTAAAGGCCGGTGCATACTCAATGAGCACATCCTCTAACTGAGGATATGTTTCGATCAGTTGTGAAACTTTTGTTTTAGGAGTTATTATTAATTCGTTCTTGTTATCCATTGTCTGCTATTTATATGATAGTATTCGTTGTTCCCCTTCCAGGGCCCTGTATTCTGTCAGGTCTTGCGATACTTCTAAAGTTCCCATATACTCACCTTTTTCATTCCTCAAAGCAAAATATTCAATAAGGATGAGCTTACCGCCCATATTGATCCAGAATGGTGCCCGGTCCTGTTTGCCACTTTTGAAGTCATCAATGATCTTATCAACTATATGGGCGCTTGCCGGTGGATGGCAATGTCGCACATCGCGATTGATGATCGCCCTGTTCCTCTGGAATATCCTGTCTTTGCTCTGTGAGAAATATTTTACTTTATCATCCTTATCGACAAAGGTCATGTCGACAGGCATGGTATTCAGTATTGCCAGGAGCTCTTCAACAGTAAAGCTTCCGGTTGGCAGCTGAATATTTCCGCCTTCCTTTTGAAGCATGTTTATATCTTCCTGCTCTATCCCTTCGGGCTTCCAGTCCTCTTTTGGGTCAACAAGGCAAAAGCCTATCTCCAGCGATTGCTTCTGAATTTCATACCAGTCAGAATCGCTCAGTGCATCCATCAGCATAGGAAAAAGTATCTCTTCTTCCTTTATGATCATTTCTGCAACGCCTTTTACAGCCGGTTTAAGGATCAGTTCACTTGAGACAACAAGGTCATCTTTTGTAATACCGGGTGTATTTAAAATTTCAAGGCTTCCCTTGAGCTGTTCCCTGATCTCATCGTGCTTTCCCCACATTACCTTCGGAGGGCCTGTGACCCCTGTTTTTTCGAGGTATGGAAAAACCAGGTATTCTTTACGTTGGTAGTGCTTATCGACATCAATGAGCTGATTGAATTTTGAAGTAAGGTCAAGCACAAATTCAGCTATGCCATCTTCATCGGCAACATTCAAAACAGCAAGCAACATATTTGTTTCGCTGCACAATGCGCTCAAGGCCTTATTTTCCTGTATCAGCACATCAGCCGGATGTCCATCAGGAATATCCCGTGCAGAAGACAGGTCAACGCTTCCATGGAGGACGGAAGAGTGTATATCACACAGCCTCAGCACCTCTTCTTCGGGAAGGCCTTCTTCTATCAGTTCCTGTTCAACTTCAATAATTTCTCCGTATGGAACTGCCCGCAAGCTTTCCTTCAGCTCTTCCTGCACCTGTTCCTGATCCTCACCATCATGTAGTTTCAGGATCAGCTCTTTCAGTTTTGATTTCCTGAATTTTGAATTATCGATATGTTCACTCATGCTATTATGC
>JAGLEK010000624.1 GCA_023145125.1 Bacteroidales bacterium
CAAGTATCCTTTTAGATACGACATTTTTTTTAATAAGTCAATAGCATATAGTGTTTTTTTTAAACTTTTATTGATTCATATTTGTTAACTATTTTGAATTCCAGGTACAAGATTTTGGATACAGGAAGATTTTGCTCATATTGCTGAACAAACTAAAAACGAATACGATAATCTTTAATATTTTCGATTACGAATGGAAAAGAATGCCGTTGAGGTATGGGAAAACTGTCTTAAGATAATTAAGGATAACATCCACTACCAAAGCTTCAAAACCTGGTTTGTCCCTATACAGGCACTGAAGCTCGAAAATAGTGTACTTACCATACAGGTGCCCAGCCAGTTCTTTTATGAATGGCTTGAGGAGCACTATATCAATTTGTTAAAGAAAACCATCAGGAAAGAACTAGGACAGGACGGTCGACTGGAATACAGCATCATCATGGATAGCTCATTCCAGTCTAACGATCCTTATTCCATCAAGGTCCCTACATCTAATAAAAGGGCTACTAAGAATCCTGCCGTTCCCATGCCCATCGACATAAACAAAAATGGTGCAAAAGAAATACCCAATCCTTTCATTATTCCGGGACTGAAAAAGATCAAAGTCAACTCCCAGCTCGTTGACTCATATTCATTCGACAATTTTGTGGAAGGTGACTGCAATCGACTGGCACGTTCAGCCGGTTTTGCAGTATCGGAAAACCCCGGCAAGACCTCTTTCAACCCATTATTGATATATAGCGATGTCGGACTGGGTAAAACCCACCTTGCGCATGCCATCGGCATTCAGGTAAAAACAAATTTCCCTGAAAAAACGGTTCTTTACGTATCTACCGAACAATTCATCGGCCAGTATATCGATTCTGTCAGGAACAACAACCAGAATGACTTCGTTCACTTTTACCAGATGATCGATGTATTGATCATCGATGATATACAATTCCTGGCAGGGAAGGAAAAGACCCAGGACGTCTTCTTCCATATTTTCAATCACCTGCACCAGAACAGTCAGCAGATCGTGATCACTTCCGATAAGCCCCCGATAGAGCTTAAAGGTATGGAGCCACGTTTGCTTTCAAGGTTTAAGTGGGGACTGGCTGCTGATCTGCAGGCGCCTGATTTCGAAACCAGGATCGCCATACTCCAGAAACGGCTTTATAATGATGGTATCGAAATGCCACAGGAAGTGCTTGAATACCTGGCATATAGCATTAACACCAATATCCGTGAGCTGGAAGGCGCACTGATATCCATCCTTGCACAATCTTCACTGAATAAAAAGGCGATCACCCTCGAACTGGCCAAGCAAATGATCGATAAGTTTGTGAAGAGCACATCCAGGGAGATCTCGATTGACTATATCCAAAAGGTGGTGTGTGATTATTTCAACATTTCCCTGGATATAATCAATTCGAAGACCAGGAAAAGAGAAATAGTCCAGGCCAGGCAGCTCGCCATGTTTTTTTCAAAAAAACACACCAAGGCATCCCTTGCCACTATCGGCCTGCATTGCGGCAATAAAGATCATGCCACCGTTTTACATGCCTGTCGTACCGTTAACAACCTGATCGATACCGACAAGCAATTCAGGATATACGTAGAAGACCTTGACAAGAAGATCAAAATGTAATACAGCTTTCATTTCCCCTGAATCACCTTGCAGCTAAACCTTTCGAATCCTATTGAGCATGAAAATACTTTTCGTTTGTTTGGGTAACATTTGCCGGTCACCCCTCGCCGAAGGCATCCTGAAAAAAAAGTTTGAAGATCATGGCATCCTGGGTACCATTCATTCTGCGGGTTTCGAACCTTATCATGAGGGACAGCACCCCGACCCCCGTTCCATTGCGACAGCAAAAAAGAACCATATAGACATTTCCGGAAAAGTAGCACGCTTATTCACGCCGGAAGACTTTGACAATTACGATAAGATCCTGGTGATGGACGCCCTGAACTATGCTGACGTGATGCGTACTGCCCGGGATGAAGATGACCGCATTAAGGTAGATTACCTGCTCAACCTTATCAATGAAGGCTCCGATGATGAGGTCCCCGATCCGTATTATGGCGGCCCTGCGGGATTCGACAAGGTCTATGATATGATGGATAGGGCCTGTGACAGGATCATTCAGGATCTTCCCGGATAGAAACGAGCACCCGCTTCCACCCTCCCCTTCCGGGGATTTTTGTAATTTCGTTTTACAATCATTTACATTATGCCCATTCCCGACCTGAATACGATACAACTGGCAGCAGAGCGCATCAGGCCATATATACACAAGACACCCGTATTGAGCAGTACCGGTATCAATGAGATCACCGGGGGGAACATCTTCTTCAAATGCGAGAACATGCAAAAAGCCGGTGCTTTTAAATCACGCGGCGCCTGCAATGCAGTCTTCTCCCTCACTGAAGACCAGCTAAAAAAGGGTGTTGGCACACATTCCTCCGGTAATCACGCCCAGGCACTGGCACGAGCCGCCTCGCTGCGCAACACAGATGCATTTATTGTCATGCCTGAGACCTCGCCAAAAGTGAAAGTAGCAGCCGTGAAGGCTTATGGAGGCAAGATCACTTTTTGCAAGCCAACGCTGCAGGCCCGTGAAGAAACGCTGTACACTATCATCAGCAATACAGGGGCTTTGGAGATACATCCCTACAACGATTACAGGATCATTGCCGGGCAGGCTACAGCAGCCATGGAGATGCTGGAGGTGATGGGCAAGGCGGATATTATCATGGCTCCTGTTGGCGGAGGCGGATTGCTCAGCGGCACTGCCCTGAGCACAAAATACTTATCACCGGAAACCATAGTGATCGCTGCAGAGCCTGAGATGGCGGATGATGCATACCGCTCTTTTCATGAAGGCAGGCTCATCCCATCAGAAAGCCCGGCTACCATTGCCGACGGCCTGCTGACCTCCCTCGGCAGCCTCACATACCCTATCATCACAGAATATGTCGATGACATTGTAACTGTTAGCGAAGAGGGCATCATCCGGGCCATGCGACTGATCTGGGAACGAATGAAAATAGTCATAGAACCATCAGCAGCAGTGCCCCTGGCTGCCATACTGGAAAAAAAAGTTGATGTAGAAGGAAAGACAGTCGGGATCATACTTTCAGGGGGAAATGTTGACCTGGATAGCCTGCCGTGGCTGTAGGAAGAATAAAAGTATCGAATATCAAATATCGGATATCGAATATGGAAAAAGGTAATTTATATTTAATACCCACATTACTCGGCGACAGCCCTGTGGATGATGTCCTGCCGGGAAATCTGAAGAATATTCTTGCGAATATCAAGCATTTCGTTGTTGAGGATCTGCGCACTGCAAGGCGTTTTCTGAAAAAGATTGACAAATCGACCGATATTGACTCATTAAGCTTTTATCTGCTCAATGAGCATAGTATTTCAGAGGATATACCGGATCTGTTAAAACCATTGAATGAAGGACAAGACCTTGGCCTCATGTCGGAGGCAGGTTCGCCCTGTATTGCGGATCCCGGAGCATCCCTGGTGTCGCTTGCACATGAAAACAATATCAGGGTCATCCCAATAAGCGGCCCCTCCTCCATCACCCTGGCCCTGATGGCTTCAGGCTTCAACGGACAAAACTTTGTATTTCACGGATACCTGCCTGTAGATAACAGAAGCAGGGCCACAGCCATTCGAAAACTTGAGCAGGACGCTTACCGCAAAGATCAAACACAGATCTTTATTGAAACCCCATACCGCAACATGAAAATGTTTGAAAGCATCATGGGAAACTGCAACCCGGAAACAAGGCTGTGCGTGGCTGCAAACCTCACCACTGCAGATGAAATGATCAAAACCCTCCCCGTGGCAAAGTGGAAAAAAAATCCACCGGCCATTAATAAACAACCGGCGGTATTTCTCATCTATAAATAGTACAACGTATCCGGTACAACTAACTTCTGATTTCTGAT
>JAGLEK010000625.1 GCA_023145125.1 Bacteroidales bacterium
TTGTCGACTCTTAAAAAATAGAACCATCCTTTCGTAAAAGTCTGGTCAACCCATCCATCGCCCCTCTTATACGATCCTGCAAAAGTAACGCCCCAGCCTTTTGACATGCGGCCGGTTGTCAGGCCCAGAGAAGTTCGCAGGAAACCATCATTTCCAAACTCCTGTTTAAGGGTAATTCCTTTTTTATTCTCTATTCCTTTTGTTGCAATATTAATCGTACCCCCTACTGAAGGGATTGCAAGTTTTGAAGCGCCCAGGCCACGCTGCACCTGAGTATAGCGCATCACAGCATCCAGCCCAAACCAGTTCGACCAGTATACCCAGCCGTTTTCCATATCATTCACAGGTATGCCATCCAGCATAACAGCTACATTCCGCTGGTTAAACCCACGAATGCTAATGCGTGCATCACCATCGCCACCCCCTGATGCTGTTGCATAAACACCGGGTGTTGAATTAAGAATAAGCGGGATATCCTGTGCCGCAAGCTGTTCTTCTATTTTTGCAGGTGTAATATTTGAGAATGCGATTGGGGTTTCTCTTGTTTTAGCCACGTCACCTACAATCTCCACTTCCTGCAGCGTAATGGTTTTTAATTTGAAATCGATATAAAGATTCTTTTCAGAAACAACAATATGCTTTTCCTGGGTTTCGCAACCTACATATGAAACAGTAAGGTCATATTCGCCCGGGGGGAGTTTTAAACTGTACCTGCCATCAATATCCGTAATAACGCCAAGGCCGGGCCCATAAACAACATTTACCCCTATGAGCAAATCGCCAATATCATCAGAAATGGTTCCGCTGACGGTTTTCTCCTGGGCAGATAAACTGACCACCTGAAGCATCAGTATAAAAAGGAAAAATAATTTGTTATTCATAGCAAGTACTTTCTATGCAAGCCGATTAAAAAATTTATACAAATTAACCTTCCCACAGTGGACTGCAAGGATTTTTTACAATTTAAGTCACCTACGCATCAAGAGGCAGGGAACTGAGCTTACGAGCTCGGAGAGGCTGATATGACCTGAAGATCCCTCGATAACGCTCGGGATCAGTTCGTCTATGTGATTTTAATGCGTCTTCGACTTTTAAAATCACAGACTTACTGATTTAGGAGTAGTTTCTTAGTTGTAATCTGACCGGAGCTCAGTCTGATATTAACAAAATAAAAGCCCTTTAGCTTATCAGTAATGCTCACTTTGACACTTCCGGTTTGTCCTTCCAATTGCTTAAACTCAATCAATCTACCTGAGATATCAATGATCTTTACTTCATCAATGGATTCTCCGGCTTCAATTGTGAATTCACCATTTACAACAGGATTTGGATATATGCTGACATTCACATTAACGCTGTTTTCAGCAATACCAAAGCTTGAGCAATTGCAATCATGAAAGCCCAGGGAGACAAAAGTATTTTTAGGTATGGAGTCCCATTGCTCATATACAACAAAATATGGCGCAGGATTCAATTTCACGCCTATACCAACATCAGGTTTCCGGATCAGCGTATTGTCTTTTGTCCATGATAACCAGAAGAGTGGCCCAACGATATAATTTGCTATCGTGTAAGATGTAGAATCTCCTCCACTGTTATATGATATGGTTGTATCATTTAAGCTTCCCCATCCATTATCTTCACTGGTCATCGGTGGCCCGACAAAGCCAAAAAGATCCACTATCGCCCCATTGGATATCCTTTCAAGCGAAACGGCATCATTACCATTAAAATACATCATCCTGTTTACTTCATATATGGGACAAAGGAAGGTATCGGCCTTTAATTGAAGCAGCGAATCCACCGGTTCTTCATAACCTGTACCACCGGGAACTCTTTTATCGAGCACCACCACGTAAGTACTTTTAGGCTGAATTGTTCCTCCAAGGTTGACACCATATGGTGTAGTTCCTCCATTGCTGTATCGTACCAGCTTATAATCCCCAAGATCAATGGGCTCATTGGTTGGATTATATAACTCAATAGCTTTGTTGTTTCCGGAACCTTCCACATATTCAGAAATAAACAAATCTGAACATTCCTGTGAGAATATGGCAACACTGAAGAATACCGAGGCAATAAGTAGTAATAATTTTTTCATAATTTAATATTTAGATTGATTTGATTACACAAACAAAAATACGGATAATTCAGATAGTTTATTCAGGGGTTGATAATTTTATTATTTAACATTCCTTGTCCAAAGAACAATGCTTTGGATTGATTTGAAAGAGGTGCGCGGTACGGGGTACGGGGTGCGGGGTGAATGAAGAAGGCGATAGAAGATAGAAGAAGTTGGGCTTACGCTGAAAACCCTTCGTGTATCCCTTTGCGTTCTTTGTGGTTAAAAAATCAACAATTTAAAATCCACCCAAAACCCAAAACTAAGTATCAAACCCATTTAAAATCTTACTTTTGCTTCTGAGAAAATAAATCACCCATAAATAGGAGATATGCATAAACATTTCAAACTTTCGTTGTTAGTCGCGGTTTTTCTGGCATTTATTACTACATCATGCATGCAGGAAAAAGGCGAATACAGCATGCATTGTGTTGCCTTTTATAATCTCGAGAACCTTTTCGACACCATCAACCAGGAGGGTGTTACGGATGAGGAGTTTATCCCGGCGGGAAAAAAGAGGTGGACTCCTGACCGGTATCTTGAAAAGCTCGACAATATGGCCAGGGTGATCTCCCTGATCGGGCTGGGAGACTCTACCCCGGATGGGGCTGTACTGCTTGGTGTTTGCGAACTGGAAAATGCCGGTGTGATGGAAGACCTTGCCAACACTGACATCCTGAAAGACAGAAATTATAAATTCGTTCATTACGACTCTCCATATTATCGGGGGATGGATGTTGCACTCTTCTACCAGCCCAAATATTTCACCGTGCTGAGTTCAGCCAGCCACGAATTAAATATGCCTGAGATTGAAAATTTTACAACACGGGCTCAGCTGCTGGTTACCGGCATCCTTGATGGAGATACTATTCATGTCATTGTCAACCATTGGCCCTCGAGAAGAGGTGGTGAAGAAGGCTCCAGGCATCTGCGTGTGGCAGCTGCCGGTCTCACCCGCTCAATTGCGGATTCTCTGTTCAATATCAACTCCCATGCAAATATCATCGTCATGGGTGATCTGAACGACGACCCTGTCAATAAGAGCGTTAAGGAGACCCTGGGTACTAATAATAATCCCGAAGGAATGAATAAATATCAGTTCTATAATCCTTTTGAAAACCTCCACACCGTGGATTATGGATCACTGGCCTATCGCGGGTCATGGAATCTATTCGATCAGATCCTAGTTTCCAGGGCACTGACAGGAGAAGATTGTTCATCTTATAAGATCTATGGTGCAAACATCTTCAAGGAAGAGTTCCTGATCCAGCAGGAAGGAAAATATAAAGGATACCCCTGGAGAACATACTCCTATGATGATTATATCGGAGGATATAGTGATCATTTGCCGGTTTATGTATATCTGGCGAAGAAAAATAAGTAGAGAGACTGTTGCTGGATGCTGGATGCTGGATACTGGATGCTGGCTGCTCAGTCCCACAGTCTCACAGTCTCACAGTC
>JAGLEK010000626.1 GCA_023145125.1 Bacteroidales bacterium
TCCTGTTCAAAGACCTGCAATTCTGAAGGAATTCTCAGGTTTTTTTTGTTCTCCACTTCCTGCAGGGATGCAAGCAATACAGATGATTTGCTTTTTTCAGCGTAAGTAAATGCCTTATTGGCATATTCAAGTTCACCCGTAAGCTTATAAAGATCAAAAGCTGTATGGATGGACCTGTCGAAACCTTTTCTGGCATACTCTGTAATGAAAAGCTTACTCTCCTGCCCTAAATATGACGAACGCATTTTTTCGGCAAGCATATTTGCAAGTTCAAGTGTCGCCAGTGAAGCGATCAGGGCATCAATTTCCCGGTTTTGCTGATAAAGGATGGCAAGGGCATCTGCTTTACCCGCAAGAACCTCCAGGAATACGGACTCAGAGATGATCTCCGCATCCAAAAGGGGATTGTCATAAATATCAGGGTTATTATAATCAAAGACCACCGCATTGACACCTTTTTGATAATGTTCCAATGCCTGCTCAATATTCCCTGCTTCCAGATCCCATGCACCCAATCGTCTATGGCAATCAGCTATTTCAGGGTGCTTTTCCGGATAATATTCAGTTGCAAGCTCAAGGGCCTCTTCCAGGTATTGAAGAGCAAGCTCGTTTTCACCCATATTTTGCAACAAGACACCATAATTATTGTAAGTGCTGATCAAGCGAATGTTTTCAGGTCCCCAGCGTTCTATCTTCGCTTGAATGGAATAATCATAATACATCCTGGCAGAATCTAATTTCCCCAGGTTTTCGTAAGTGCTGGCACAGTTGGCATATGCAATATGCAGGCCTCCAAAGTTAAGAGCCTTCTTTACCTGTATCCCTTTCTGATATGACTGGAGTGCTTTCCGCCAGTCCTTCATTCCAAAATACGAATTGCCGATATTATTATAAACAATACTTGCCTGGTAGGTTTGTATATTCGAAACCCGAAACAGGCTTTCAGCAAAATTCAGATACTGTAAGGCCAACTCATAATCCTGTTTCTGGTTGTATATAATACCGATATTCATGTACAAGCGCGCCAATTCAGGACTTGACGGGCCAAATTCATTTTTTACAATGCTCTCAGCTTCGGAATATACCCTTAAAGCATCATTATACCGGCCAAGCATTTTATATATGATACCCAGGTTATTCCTTGCCTGTGCGGAAGAGGGATCGATAAGCAGAATGGAATTGAATGCCTTTTCAGCTGCATCAAAATTCCCTTCACTGGCAAATTGGATGCCCCGGGTATTGATCTGTTCTATTATTAAGGAATCATCCCCTGAAGAAAA
>JAGLEK010000627.1 GCA_023145125.1 Bacteroidales bacterium
CCTGCCAGCCTGATATTGTATCCTCCTTTACCAATTGCCAGCGACACCTGGTCGGGCTTCATATATACTTCGGCACGTTTTGATTCTTCAATGATGGTGATGGAAGATATCTTTGCCGGACTCAGCGCCCTGGTAATAAATAATGTAGGATTGTTAGTGAAGTTGATCACGTCAATATTTTCATTTTTCAGCTCCCTGACGATACCATGGATCCTCGACCCCTTCATTCCAACGCATGCACCTACGGGATCAATGCGGTCGTCGTAAGACTCAACAGCTATCTTGGCTCTTTCGCCGGGTACCCTGACAATATTCTTGATCGTGATAAGGCCGTCATAAACTTCAGGAACCTCCGATTCGAACAACCTTTCAAGAAAAATGGGGGATGTCCTTGACAGGACGATGGACGGACTGCTGTTTTTCATCTCCACACGAGAGACAACCGCCCTGATAGTATCTCCTTTACGGTAAAAATCCGAAGGGATCTGTTCAGTTTTTGGAAGCGTGAGCTCAATATAATCATCATCCAGTACCAGTATCTCCTTTTTCCAGATCTGGTAAACCTCACCTGTAACGATCTCACCAATTTTTTCCTTGTATTTCTGGTAAATGGTGTCTTTTTCGTATTCCTGGATCTTGGCAATGAGGTTTTGTCGGATGGACAGGATCTCCCTCCGGCCAAAGTCCTCCAATTTCAGTTCCTCCGACACTTCTTCACCGACCTCAAAGTCGGGCTCGATCTTGATAGCATCAGACAAAGCGATCTGCAGGTTTTCATCCTCAAGCTCTGCATCATCAACAATCTCCCTGTTTCTCCATATCTCAAGGTCTCCCTTGTCAATATTAACAATGATGTCGAAGTTATCATCAGAACCATATTTTCTTTCAAGCATATGCCTGAAGATGTCTTCAAGAATCACCATCATCATCTCCCTGTCAATATTCTTGAATTCTTTAAATTCCGCAAAGGTTTCAACCAGATTGATATTATCCATTGTTCTTGTTTTTTCCCGGTGATCATCCAAAATGGATGCCCGGTCTTGTTTCTTTTATTTCACTCAGGGGCAGCTGCTGTTCGGGGCCTTCCTCAAACTTTTTGCTTTTCCCTTTCTTTATTAGTTTTTTAATGGTGATCTGCTCATCATCCACCGCAGTGAGGATGGCTTTGATCTTTTTTCCGTCGTTTAATTCTATTTCTATTCTTCTGCTTACATATTTTTGATACTGACGGGGCAGGACGAACGGCTGGTCAAGCCCTGCTGAGGATACCACCAGCTCAAAATCTTCAGTATCCCTGTCGAGTTTTCCTTCTATTCCACGGCTCAGTCTGATGCAATCATCCACGCTCACGTCATTATCATTGTCGATAAAGACATGAATCCGGTTCCCGGACCTGACGAGTACTGAAACCAGGTAGTTTTCAGTGCCTTCCAACTCCAGCTCAAGCATCTTTCTTATGAGCTTTTCACTTATCATTTTATTTCAATAAAAGAGGGGACGCCTGTCCCCTCATAATTCCTTCTACCTTGTGTTGTCCGACCAGGGCTCGAACCTGGACTCTTCTGAACCAAAATCAGACGTGTTGCCAGTTACACCATCGGACAATCATGATCGCACATGCGATTTTCGGACTGCAAAAGTACAAATAATATTTAAAATGGAAAAACTTAAGACTTAAAATTGTTTAAAAATGAGACTTATAAGTGTCATAGCTATCTGCCTTATTGTTAAAAATTTATAATTTCAAATGTTCTCAGGGCACAATCAATACAAAATTCATATTTTCGCTGTGTCATTCAATAGCTTAAATGAAGCATTCCATGGAAAACTATACCAAACTCAACCGCTTGCTTGGCTGGCTTGTCTTTTTAATTGCAACGCTGGTTTATTTTCTGACACTTGAACCCACTGCCAGCTGGTGGGATTGTGGCGAATATATCGCTACAGCGTATAAGCTACAGGTTGGACACCCCCCCGGAGCTCCTCTTTTTCAGTTGCTCGGAAGATTTTTCTCCCTCTTTGCATTCGGTGATACGGCCAATGTTGCCATGATGGTCAATGTCATGTCGGCACTTAGCAGCAGTTTAACAATATTATTCCTTTTCTGGACCATTACCATGCTTGGCCGGAAACTGATACCCCGCGACCGGGAAATGTCAGACGCAAGCATGTACGCCATACTCGGAAGCGGCCTGGTTGGTTCCCTGGCCTTCACATTCTCTGATTCATTCTGGTTTTCTGCAGGTGAAGGAGAAGTGTATGCCATGTCATCATTCTTTACGGCCATTACTTTCTGGGCCATCCTGAGATGGGAAAGGGTTGCAGATGAGAAACATTCACAGCGCTGGATAATACTTATCGCTTTCCTGGTCGGGCTGTCAATAGGTGTGCACATGCTTAACCTCCTCGCAATCCCTGCTATTGCATTTGTTTATTATTTTAAAAAATACAAACCTACAGCCAAAGGGGCATTGCTCACCCTGGTGGTTTCTATGATCGTGCTCAGCGTAATCATGTATGTTATAATCCCCGGCATTGTCAGCCTGTCAACTGCCTTTGAGCTGTTCTTTGTAAACTCCCTGGGCTTGCCTTTTAATTCGGGCACCATGGTTTATTTCGTGCTGCTGCTCGCATTGATTGTGATAGGAAATATACTCACAATAAGGTATAAAAAAGTGATCCTGAACACCATAATGCTAAGTTTCATTTTTATCCTCATCGGTTATTCTTCATTCTTCATACTCATCATTCGGTCGAACGAAAATACACCGATCAATGAGAACTGCCCCGATGATGCAATCTCCCTCCTTTCATACCTGAACAGGGAACAGTATGGCACCTGGCCGAAATTGTACGGTCAGTATTATACTGCACCCGCTGTTGATTATAAGGATGCGAGCCCTCAATATATCCGCGATAAAAAAGCCGGGAAATATATAATCACAAATAAAAGGGAGGGGACAATTCCGGTTTATGATAAACGCTTCACTACTATCTTCCCGAGAATGTGGAGTGCCCAGAAACCCGAACATAAACGCATGTATAACCAATATGCCGGAAATGCTAAAACCATACAGGTAAACGGAGAGAGCAGGAAAAGGCCCTCCTTTGGCGATAACCTGAGCTTCTTTTTTGATTACCAGCTGGGGCATATGTATTTCCGTTACTTTATGTGGAACTTTGTCGGACGGCAAAACGATATAGAAGCACAGCCGGGCCCCAAGAACGGCAATTGGCTTAGTGGCGTTGGCTTTATCGACAATACCAGGCTTGCCAGCCAGAACGATCTGCCTGAAAGCATGCGTAATCCTGCTCATAACAAGTTTTATTTTCTTCCTCTTATACTCGGACTGATTGGCCTGTTCTTTCAGCTGAATACAAGCAAAAAGGATACGCTCGTGGTGGCACTTCTGTTTTTTATGACAGGTATAGCTATTGTACTGTTTCTGAATCAATATCCATACCAGCCCAGGGAACGGGATTATGCTTATACGGGATCTTTCTATGCCTTTGCAATATGGATCGGATTGGGTGTGATGGGGATCTACTTCTGGTTGAAGAAATACATGGGAGACAACAAACTGATACCGGCAGGCATCACCTTAGTTGCCTTGCTGTTTATTCCGGGCATCATGGCTCAGCAGGGCTGGGACGATCACAACCGTTCAGGGAGATATGCTGCACGTGATTTTGGCATGAACTACCTGGCCGGATGTGATCCCAATGCAGTGCTGATCACCAACGGCGATAACGATACATTCCCCTTGTGGTATGTGCAGGAAGTGGAAGGCTTCCGGACAGATGTAAGAGTGGTTAACTACATGCTCTCTTCAGGCTATTGGTATGTCCACCAACTGGGAAAGAAGGTGTATGATTCCGAACCCTTAACATTTACGCTTACACCTGACCAATATGAGAAAGGACGGAACCAGTATATAATGTACGTCGACCGGGGGATTAAAAATTCTGTTGAGGTAAAAGAACTGATAGACTTTATTGCCAGTGATGATGAACGCACGAAGCTGCCCCTCACAACCGGCGAAAAGGTCAATTATATGCCTGTGAAGAAGCTCCGCCTTACCGTCGATTCAGCCAAATGTGTCGAAAATGGTATCGTCCCTATTGAAATGGCACACCTCATCGTACCATATATCGAATGGGAGGTCAGGCAGAATGCTCTCTATAAGAATGATCTTATGTTGCTCGACTTCCTGGCTAATAATAATTGGGAACGCTCATTATATTTTGCCAATCCTAATGCACTGGAAAAAGTTATTGATCTTGATGAATATTGCCACCTTGAAGGTGCGGTATATAAATTCATGCCGGTGAAAGCTAAAGACTATATCCCCGGCCTCGGTGGCATTCATGCCAACAAGTCTTATGATGTCATCATGAATGACTTCCACTGGGGTAACCTCAATGATCCTTCGGTAACGGTCGACAGGGAAAGTTACCGCCATGCCCGTATCCTGAA
>JAGLEK010000628.1 GCA_023145125.1 Bacteroidales bacterium
CCGTCGGCGATGGAAAAGGCGATGGCACGGAGATGGTCGGAAATTACCCGCATGGCAATATCGGTTTCTTCCGATTTTCCATACTCAACCCCTGTAATTGAACTCAATTTTCCGATCAGCGGGCGAAAAACATCTGTATCATAATTTGATTTCTTTCCCTGAATAGCCATGCAAAGGCGTTCGAAGCCCATACCGGTATCCACATGCTTGGCAGGCAATGGCAATAGAGAGCCATCTTTCATCCTGTTAAATTCGATAAATACCAGGTTCCATATCTCAATCACCTCCGGGTGATCCTGGTTCACCAGGGTTTTTCCGTCAATCTTCTTTCGCTCCGCATCATCACGCAGATCGATATGTATCTCCGAACACGGGCCGCAGGGGCCGGTATCACCCATCTCCCAGAAATTATCTTTCTTAGTACCGAAAAGTATGCGTTCTTCAGGCAGTATCTCCTTCCAATAATCGTATGCTTCCTGGTCGGCTGCCAACTTTTCACCTTTATCACCACCAAAAACGCTGGCATACAGCCGTCCCGGATCCAGTTCAAATACCTTTGTCAGCAATTCCCAACCCCAGGCAATGGCTTCTTTCTTGAAATAATCCCCAAACGACCAGTTGCCCAGCATCTCAAACATGGTATGGTGGTAAGTATCATGTCCCACTTCTTCAAGGTCATTGTGTTTACCTGATACGCGCAGGCATTTTTGCGTATCGGCGATACGCCCGGAATCTGCGTTCCTGTTACCGAGGAAAATATCCTTGAACTGGTTCATACCTGCATTGGTGAACATCAATGTAGGGTCGTCTTTTACCACCATTGGGGCGGAAGAAACGATCTCATGTTGCTTTTCCCTGAAAAAATCCAGAAAGGTCTTTCTAACAAGTTTGGACTCCATAAATTAATTATTAACAACAAGATTGTTGAATTCTTGCGGAAATTACTGACAGCAAAGTTAGTTTAATTAATTATTTTTGTGCGATTAGCATGTGACATTTCATAATGAAATGCATATTCAGACGTTTATAAAACCGTATGGGAAAAGAACAGTTTTTCTATAATCCAAAAACGCTTACCTACGAGAAACGGCGAAAATCAGGCATCCTGATCCTTTTCAAGCTGCTGCGTTTTCTGGTTACCATGACTGTTTTTGCCGCTATTGGGATCTTTTTTGCATATTCTTTTTTCGACAGCCCGAAGGAAAGGATGCTGAAAAGGGAAATTTCCCAGTATGAATTTCAGTATACCCTCCTGAACGACCGCCTGATCCAGATTGAATCGGTCATGGGAAACCTCCAGGATAAGGATGACAACATTTACCGTGTGATCTTCGAAGCAGAGCCTATCCCGCAATCGATCCGCGATGCCGGCTTTGGCGGTGTCGACAGGTATGCCCGGCTCGACGGCTACCAGAACTCCCAGATCATTATTGAAACAACCAAGAGGTTTGATATGATCACCAGCCAGCTTGTGGTGCAATCAAAATCATTTGACGAAGTTTTTGAACTTGCCAGGAACAAATCTATCATGCTGGCCTGCATACCTGCCATCCTCCCCATCGAAAAAGGCCAGGGAAATATCATCAGTGGCTATGGCATGCGTTATCATCCGATCCTGAAATACAGGAGGATGCACTGGGGTATCGATATCACCGCCCTGTCGGGTACACCCATCTATGCAACTGCCGATGGAAAGATAAGTTTCAATGGCAGGAAAGGCGGCTACGGAAAAACCTGCATGATCGACCACGGTTATGGTTACCAGACCCTTTATGGACACATGAAAACCATTACTGTGAGAAAGGGAAAGACAGTAAAAAGGGGAGAGATCATTGGATATGTCGGCAGTACCGGCCTCTCGCAATCACCACACGTTCATTACGAAGTCATCTATAACAGCAAGAAGGTAAACCCGGTGAATTACTTCTATAACGACTTTACACCGGAAGAGTTTGAGAAGGTGCTGGAGCTGGCCTCACGTGACACCCAGGTATTATCATAAAAGCAAGGCTTCAAGTATCGAGTATCAAGTATCAAAACTATGTCTGATCCTACTGATAAACACGATAAATTATATTACTCCATCGGAGAAGTGGCACAGATGTTCGATGTGAACACTTCGCTGATCCGTTTCTGGGAGAAGGAGTTTGATATTATTAAGCCCAAAAAGAACAAGAAAGGCAATCGCCTTTTCACCCCTGCCGACATTAAGCATTTTCGTCTTATCCATCACCTTGTCAAGCAAAAAGGCTACACCCTCAAAGGAGCACAGGAACTTCTGAAAAACAATCCTGAAAGCATCGACAAGAATGCTGAGGTGATCGAGTCACTGGGGAGGATACGGAAGTATCTTGTTGAGATGAAAGAGGGGTTGGAGGATTAGAGAATAGAGAATAGAGAACAAGGA
>JAGLEK010000629.1 GCA_023145125.1 Bacteroidales bacterium
TGACTTCCATCGGGGGATACCTTAGGATTGAGGGTATGCAAGCCTTGACCAGTTTATCGGGCTTGGATAATATAGAAGCATCCTCTATCGAAAATTTATACATTGCTTATAACAGCTCCTTATCTACCTGTGAGGTTCAAAGTGTATGTGATTATCTGGCTGCTCCTGGTGGAACCATTGAAATTCATGATAATGCCGTAGGGTGTAACAGTCCTGAGGAAGTGCAGGATTCTTGTGAAGCCAATGCTGTATTCATAGATGAGCAATTTATCAAAGACAAGATAGAGTTATATCCCAATCCAGCCAATCAGGAACTTAACATATCTGTAGAAGGGTATGCCATTGATGAAGTAAGCATCTACTCCATCACAGGCCAAAAAGTTATGCAGGCAAAGCCTGTAAATGGAGCTGTAGATATTTCATGCCTGCAACCAGGCATGTACATCGTTGAGGTAACTATCGAAAATACCAGGCTAAGAAAGAAGTTGCTGGTCCAGAGGTAACATTTATGCCCGGAGGGACTCATCCCTTCCCTTTTAACTAACGAGACTTGAAACCTTCCCTGGGGGGGGTATGTTTTAATACACCTCAGAAGAGACTCCTTAATAGCCCACCGCACAACTTCTTTTTACCAAAGCTATGTAACATAATAGCTTCTTATCCGAGCAGTCGCCTTCGGACATCAAAACCTGACCTATTTACTGATACATTAGGCCCATTTATCCCGCTGGCGCGGATCTACCGATCCGTGCCAGGTAAGAAATGTAGCGATTGTCGGCTGTCGACTTTCGATAGGATACAGGATTTAAAATTGCTGATACAATATTTGATTCCGGATCTAAGCATTTTCAATGGGCCATCAAATATCCTATCAAATATCTTCTTTCACCCAATCGACAATCGTCTAATCAATGCGGATTAGCTCAGCTGCGCTTCGCTGATCCGTTGGGGGGAGGCACAACCCAAAAAGCCTTAACTCGCTCCGCTCGCTATGGTCTTTTTTCATGCCTAAAAAGGTACAAACAAGTTTGCACTTTTCAGACATGAAAAAAGCCCCTCACTAAAGTGAAAGGCTTTTTGTGTTGTCGGGGTAGTAGGATTCGAACCTACGACCCCCTGCTCCCAAAGCAGGTGCGCTAACCGGACTGCGCTATACCCCGGACAATTTACAATTCTGTATTCTGTATGTACAATTTACAATTTAAAGAACGATCTATTCAGGCCTTAGTATAAAGTTATCAGTTATCACCAACCCAACACCCAAACTCCAACACCTAACACCTCATTGGCGGAGAAGGGGGGATTCGAACCCCCGGTACCCTTTCGAGTACGCCAGTTTAGCAAACTGGTGGATTAAGCCACTCTCCCACCTCTCCAATATATTACTATATTTATCGAGTACGCCAGTTTAGTCCCGAGCACTCGGGAGTGGATTAAGCCACTCTCCCACCTCTCCAAGGCCTAAAATCCAAATTCCAACCTGCCTGCCGGCAGGCAAGGAGTCCAAACTTTAAAAAAAATATCAAAGACCAAATCCTAAACTTTCCCTGTACCCTGTACCCGGCACCTGTAATTTAGGAGCGGCAAAAGTACGTAAACAATTTATTATGGACAAATAAAACTGTGAATTTTAGATCTTGAGTTAGAATTGCTAAATAAGGCCAGGAGGCAAGGAGTTAACCTGCATGCGCCAGAGGCACACGGCAGCAGGAGTTAATTGCAGATTTTAATAACATATCAGTATCTTTATTGCTTTTAAAGATTTGAGTTAATGAAGAAAACAATAATTCTAATATTATCAATATTATTTATAAGCCCGCTTATTCACTCGCAGATCCCTAAAAGTATTTGTGTTAAACCGGGAATTTCTACCGCATTTATGCACTACAGTAATGGTAAAACCTACACATACCAGGGAAGTTTTTATGTAGGTGTCAACCTGGAATTCATGCAACATAAATACTTCAGTATACTTGCTGAAGGAGGATTTGTATCAAAAAGTGATAATTTTGTATATATCAGCCCTCTGTTTAAGGCAAGAATGGAATTTGGTAAATTTATTCCATATGTTTATGCCGGACCCAGGCTGGATTTCGTGGTAACAACATATTCACAACGGCAGACTGGAAGTTATGAGAAGTACAACATCAGTGTTTTTGGCCTGAGCTATGGTGTTGGATTGGAACTGATGTTCTGGCCCTTTGGATATGTATTAGGTTTTCAACACCAATATGATATTTCAAATGTTCTGAGTGAAAGTAAGATCAGCCCCGAAGATAGCAACTATAATCACAGCACTCTTATTTTCAGCATTGGCATGAAAGCTTACTTTGGGAAAAGGGAATAATCCTGTTGTAGTTTGCATTTTATACCTCAGTGTTTACAATTTAGACTCTGATACTCACTATCCAATTTTAAATTAAATTATTCATCGTGGGCTTGCCCCGAGGATAATCAATTTCAAAGATTTTTTTTTGACCAGCCCAATGTCCTGTTTTGGTGCAATTGGATGGAGGTCCTTCTCCCGAGCACTCGGGATCAGAATGACAATTTTTACTTACATGCCCCCGCCTGGCACGAATCTGAAGATTCACGCCAGCTGGTGCTGTTTAATACCATTTCTAATCTAATAAATAAATCCCTATTAACCTGCTAAAAAGTATAATAATAAAGATTAAATTGTTAGATGGATTTTGTATTGATATGAAATTAATAGAATATCAAATACTTGCGATAAATATGATGATAAATCTTCAATAACGACATTATTGAAGATTTTGTAGGAAAATGGTATCTTTAGAGTGTAAATAATCAGTAAAGACAATCATCAATGGAATCAACTTTTCTAATTATTTACACTCTAATGTTCTCATTTTTTAAATTTTGAGTTATGGGTTTTAAGTTTAAAACATTTTATCTCGTATTTCTTTCTTGCTTTGCTGTAGTTCTGACTGCAGGATGCAACAAACATAAATACCCTGATCATATCATAGCAGGAGAGAAATCAGGACGACACATTTACTATTCAGGATCCCTGGGCATTGAAATTTATCCACATTCCAATACAAGTAATTTTCATGATTGGGAAATAGATATTAACAATGATGGGACAAATGATTGCATTCTTGAATACTATGCTAGTATAGGACTTGGATCGCAGTCCTGTCAGATTAGCATCAAACCCGTCGGTTCTCAAAATTGCGCATTTGTAATTGCTAACAGCAGTGGTAATTATGTGGATACAATTCCTTCTAATACGATAATAGATGATAATAAACTATGGCACCACGGTGGTTGTATCTTATACCATTATGCCCATAACCCTTCTACAACTTCCAAATATGGGCTTTGGGATGGAGTGAAGAACAAATACGTTGGAGTCCGTGCTATGGCAGGAGAGCACACTATCTTTGGCTGGTTAAGGATAGAAATAAATGGATTTAATCTAAAGTTTTTTGATTACGCTGGCACAGGAGACTAGCTTATGCTTTTAGCCTATCTATTCGCTGTAAGAATGCACAGGTCGGTCGCACTGACCTGTCCTGGCCGTTTTTTGCAGATTGCCCGATATTCGAAGGTTTGTTACACTTCGTGCAACCGGAGCGAAGCGGAGCTCGGCGAAGCCAATCTCATACATCGCGCGAGCGGGGGATATTACTGTAGGAGTGTATCTGGCTTTTGTGTTAATAATCGCATATTAATTTCTTGTAAGTATTATGCTATTTGCTTTTCGGCATTATTAACTGTTATTTTTCAAGCATCGCCGGAGCAAATATGCTTTCACCAAGTGTTGATCCTAGCTGAAACTTATCAATAGTTATAACTGATTTTCTGCCATTTTGCAGATTTTTCATCTTCATGTAAAATGCAAAATATTTTCCATTCGATTGCTTTTTATATTGTTCAATGAACTGTATCTTATGAAGCTCACCCGACAGATCATAGAATTCAATCTTATGACACAGATAGGTATCTTTTTCTATCCAGGCGATTCTCTTGCTATAATCGTTTTCGTCTGCAATATCTTCGTCTTTACAGCTGGTTTCTATTTTCCAGCATGAGTACCCCATATATGTTTCTGACGAAAGGATTGCATAATCGAAATCATCCATATTTGGCTTACTCATATCGGCATTAGTAAATTCTGAGCTCATAAAGCTCTTGCCTTTTTCGCTACTGATAATTCGCCGTGTTTTGCGTAAGGCAGGCATATATATCCACATGTCGTCATCTTTGCTTTTGTAGTCATATATTAAAATTGCCGTTCCTTTAACATCGGC
>JAGLEK010000063.1 GCA_023145125.1 Bacteroidales bacterium
TATTTTTCGACACTGACCTTCGGCTCCGAAGCAAAAACCTTTTCGATCCATTCCAGCCGTTGTTCAATGTCGAAATAACTCTTTTTGTCAGCATTATCGCCAATGGCCACAATGACCTTATCGAATACCAGGCAAGACCGCTTAATAATGGATTCGTGGCCAATGGTTATGGGATCAAATGAACCCGGAAATACAGCTATTTTATTCATTATTCTGTGTATTACTTAGACTGCTTAGTATTTTACTTGCCCTTGAAATCAGAAATCTGAAATCAGAAATCTGAAATCAGAAATCGAACTTCGCCTCGCACCCCGTCCCTCGTACCCCAACCCCGGGATGTATTAATATCAAAGATAATATATTTATTTTGGGTAAAGTATTATATATGGCTATTGATCGCTTTATCCAACACTTCCGTTACCGATCGAAAGGTCTTATTACTTTTCTTTTTCGCTTTGTCAAAAGGTACCCATTTTACTTTCATAATGCCTTCCTTTATGGCCGGCTCCATTTCCTGGTTGCGTTTTGCTTTCATCAGGTACCAGTGGGTTTTCTTGATGATGAGCCTTTTGTTCCTGCGATAGAAATGATAGGTTATGGATAGTTTTTTTGTGATCTCAAGCTTCTTAATTCCTGTTTCTTCCATCACCTCCCGTATTGCAGTTTCCTTATTCTTCTCCCCGCTGTTTTTCTTCCCCTTGGGAAGATCCCACCTTCCGTGGCGGTGGATCATCAGTACCTCGTCCTTTTTGCTGATCACAGCCCCGCCCGCTGCTTTCGTAAGTTTAAACCGGATAATGAACAACTTAAACAGCTTGTCAGCATTTTTCTTCCGGTAAACGATGAGGGTTTTCAGTTTTTTTGTTTTAATAAAGCGTTCAAATTCTGCAAGCAGAAGCTTCATCCCCTGGTACTTATAGAAAATGGCATTTTTCTCCCTGCCGGGGATGTTCATATTTTCAGTGAAAATTATGAGCTTGTCTTTTATGAAAACTTTATAGTTTTGATGCATGAGGCTGGCGATCCGCTAAGTGGGGTGCAAATTACTAATTTATTTGCAAAATGACAGGTAGTATGTATTAGATATCGGTACGAGGGACGGGGTGCGGGGGACGGGGGCATTGTTGATTATGGATTGCGAATTATGAATTATGGATGAATTTTTATTGTTAAATTTTGAATTACTTTTCATTATACACTCCAAATAGGCACTAGCCACTTGGCACTAGGCACTAGGAACTCTGAAGGACCTCCATCAAGTACTCACTTTAAAACGGTCTGGAGTGTTCACATTGTCCGGAATCTCCACTCAGCAAC
>JAGLEK010000630.1 GCA_023145125.1 Bacteroidales bacterium
GGAAGCCGCAAACAAATCCATTGTCCTCTTGAAAAACAATGGTGTCCTCCCATTGAACAGGGATAGCATCAACGGCATCTTTGTTACAGGCCCCATGGCTGCAGATCTTTCTGCCCTGGTGGGGAATTATAACGGCTATTCAGGGGAGATGGTGACCATACTGGAGGGTATCGTTGGCCATGCCGGCCCGGCTATTGCAGTAGATCATACTAAAGGCGTATTGCTGAACAACGACAGCATTTTTTATGGCTTCTGGCATACCGGCTTTGCGGATGTTGTGATTGCTGTTGTAGGAATCAACAGGCTGCTTGAAGGTGAGCAGGGTGACGCCATGCTTAACCTTGAAGGCGGGGACCGGATCAATATTGAGTTGCCCGCCAACCAGGTAGAATATATCAGGAAACTCAAAGAAAAAATTGGCGGGAAAAAGCTTGTGGTGGTGGTAACGGGTGGCAGTGCCATAGCCATGCCCGAGGTAGAAGAAATGGCTGATGCATTGCTCTTCGCCTGGTATCCAGGGGAGGAAGGAGGAAATGCTGTTGCCGACATAATTTTCGGTGATGTAAATCCTTCCGGACGCCTTCCGCTTACCTTCTACAAAAGCACAGATGACCTTCCTCCTTTCGATAATTACAGCATGGAAGGGAGAACATACCGCTTTTTCGAAGGAGAGGTGCAGTTTCCCTTTGGGCATGGTTTGTCGTATAGCACATTTGAATACCTTGACGCCATCATTGAACCTGTAAACACAGAAGCATTAATGCTAAGATTGCGGATTAAGAATAACAGTTTGGTACCGGGCGAAGAGGTTGTACAAGTATATGGCAAACTATCCGGTACCGGCAAAAGATTACCGGAAAAGTCACTTATCTTTTTTCAAAGGGTTGATCTTGCCCCCGGTGAAACCAAAGATGTTAATTTATTATTTGATATGGAATTCATAAAACGATGGGATGTTAAAATGCAGGAATACGTCCTTATCCCGGGTATTTATGATTTCCTGATCGGATCCTCCTCCGGTGACATCAGGCTTAAAATATCAAGGAACCTTCCATAAAAAAACCCCCTGCTGAAACAGCAGGGGGCATATTATTATCAAAAGCCTTATTGTTTGATCAGCTTCGTAGTATAAACTTCGCCATCGCTTATTACTTTTACAATATATAAGCCTTTCTCGAAGCTGCTGACATCAATGCTTTCCCTGATGTCGAGCTCTTCACCGTAATACATCAGCTGTCCGGTAGTGTTGTAAATATACACCTGCATATCTTCAGCACCAAAAGTTTCAATGCTCAACTGATCTTGTACCGGGTTCGGATATACCTTTAATTCAAGATCTTCCATCTCATCAGAGAATGACATGGGAACCTTCAGAGTCTCCACATACATTAAGCCATTGTTTGTCATTAACTGGGTTGAGGCAGTGATCGTAATATCATCAATATATACATCATCCCTGTTGCCGCTGGCATCACACATAAACCTTATTTTCATGTCTGTGGGGAAATTATATGATGATTCAAGGATGCTGACAGTGGCAACATAAAATACACCGTTATCAAAATCAATACCCTTGACAAAGGCAGCAACTGTATGCCATGCCGAGCCATCAAAATACTGTACCCAGAAATCCTCTTTGGTATTGTCCATGCTGATCGCAATGAAATAGAACTCCACATCGATCTGTATGTATCCCGGAGTGCTTACATCCTCTCCGTTAGTCATATAAAATGAAGATGCGACACCTGAATTATCCTGAATATCGGCAGCATTACTCCCTCCCCAGGCATAAGTCCCCGATGTATACAATGAACAGTCACCTCCTCCATCGGTCCAGATTCCCCAGCCTCCTTCAAAATCAGTAAAGCTGAGTTCCGTTTGTGTAGGAGTAGCCGACACAGTAATATATCCTGTTTTAGTTTCTGTATCTGAGCCATCGGCATTGGTAGCGGTAAGCTCAACAGTATAAACACCGGGGGTCACATAGTTCACAACCGGATCCTGAACACTGCTGCTGCCGGGAGTCCCACCCTCAAAAGTCCACGACCATGAAGTTGGATTATTTGTTGACAGATCATTGAAGCTTACCGATCCACCTGCGGGTATAGAAGTTGTATTTGCATTAAAATCTGCCACTGGCGGGGCCGGAACATCATTTACAGTAATATACGCAGTCTTGGTTTCGGTATCAGAACCATACGGGCTGCTTGCAATCAGTGTAACAGGGTAGGTCCCTGCTATATTGTATGCAATAGCCGGATTCTGAGAATTGCTATTGTCAGGAGTACCGCCTTCAAAGGTCCAGGCCCAGACTGTGGGATTGCCTGTCGAAAGGTCGGTGAACTGAACGCTTTCACCCTCATTAATAACTGTATTGTCCGCCGAAAATTCAGCAACCGGAGGATCTATAACCGTGATATACCCAACTTTTGTTTCGGTATCCGAGCCAATACTGTTTGTTGCTATAAGAGTTACCGTATAGTTTCCGGCAGTATTATAGGCCACATCCGGGTTTTGTAAAGTGCTGCTCGACGGTGTGCCTCCTTCAAAGGTCCATGCCCATTCGGTCGGATTGTTGGTAGAATTGTCGGTAAACTGCACACTGTTTCCCGTACCTATTGTTGTATTGTTTGCTGTGAACCCGGCTACCGGTGGTTGGGGCGATGCGCCACCGGCCACTTCAATCAGGTCAATAGCAATATCGCTGTAATAAGTTGATCCGGCACCACTTCCAACTATCCCTCTGAATCGGACAACGATATTCTTTTGTCCACTCCATGCCGAGAGGTCAACAATGGCCTGCTCATATGGATCAGCCTGTACACTTTGCTGAGGGCCACTCAATGACCATATGCTGTTATTCCAGCTGCCATCATAAACATCAATATGCAATGACTCGATGGACACTCCGTACATATGGTAATAAAATGACAGTTCAGGATTTTGCAATGCACTAAAGTTGAAAGTTGCTTCAAGGTGTGCTTCATCCCCATTTACCCTTGGGCTGGAAGATTCAGTATACATATAATAGCTTCCGTCATGAGCTCCGGTCGGGCCTGTAGAGCTGGACGGTGTACCGCCGCTGTTCCTGCTCCAGTCGAAATCATCGTTGGTTCCCTGGAACCATAATCCAAGGTCTGATTCCCAGCTTTGTGTATATGGAAAGCTGCTAATGATATTGGCACTCGGATCGACTTCCAGGATGGTAATATCATCAAAAGTAAAGCCATCGCTGGCTGTAGTGCTGGTTGCCGGATAGTTATCCTCCTGTCCGAAACGAATCTGGAAAGTAGATGATAAGGTCTGCCCGTTTGCATTCAGCAAGGCATCAATATCAATATTATTCACTGTATTCCAGGCACCGCCGGTCCCACGGTTGGCATATAGGTCGTATGCCTGGATCCAGCTGTCACCATTGCTTCCCCT
>JAGLEK010000631.1 GCA_023145125.1 Bacteroidales bacterium
CCTGTATCCAGTGGTGAACCATCCCCAAAGTCCCATATCCAGTCGGCATAGGTTACCAGATCACCCAATCCGTCGAAGTAAACCGAATCATTCTCACAACTCGGGTCGGGTGTGTGTGAAAAATCGATCAAGGGGTCGGTAATGACCCGGGTGTGGGTTACAGTGTCAACACAACCATTAACCGTGATCACCGACAATGAAATATCATAAGTGCCGGGAGTTGTATAGGCATGTGTAACGATCTGTCCGTTGCCAAAGCTTGCATCCCCGAAGTCCCAGTTCCAGGTGTTTATGGCAATATCGGCAGTTCCGGTAAAGGTAATGTCGACAAGGAAACATGCTGAATCTACAGGCATTGTTGTGAAGTCAGCAGTTGGGACCGTATCTATGGTGAGAACCATGTAATTAGTATCGTTCCCACAAGGGCCTGAACCATATGCGATCATGCCAAGTGTGATAGGCCCAAGTTCTGCCGGGAGGGTATTATATACCGGGCGAAGATCGTCAGGGTTGACAAAAGTTCCCAGTCCGCCGAACCATAAAACAGAATCTGCACTGATCGTATTTGGTAGATTTGCAGACAGAGTGAAATCCCATGAGCCGCCCTGGCACAGCGATTCATCTGAACCTGCAAATGCCACCGTAGCCGGGATGACGGTCAGGAGTACCGTATCTGTATCGTAACAGGTGGCATTCCATACTTCCACGATAAACATTCCGCTTGTATCCGGAGTGATGATCTGTGTAGTTTCGCCGGTATTCCATGAGTAGCTATCAAATCCCGCACCCGCATCAAAGATTGCTGTATTCGAACCGTACCAGCAAATTGTGGTGTCATTTCCCAGGTCGGTGTCCGGCCTTTCAGCCACAAATATCATTACTGTATCCCTGTCAAAATTATTAAGGGTGTCGAATACCATAACCCAATACATGGTCGTATCTGTAGGTGAAACAGGAGTGGCAGGATTAAACTCTGTCGCCCCGTGGCTCCAAACAACATTCTGGTTGTTTGAGCAAAAGATCTTAACCTCATCCAGCCCCCAGGTATCCCAGCCTATTCCACTGGTGGTATTCTGATAGAACTGAAATCTTGTTGCAGTCGTTACGGCTGCAGCAGGGATCGGGCAGGAGTACTCATGCCACCAAAAAATACTGTTTGTATCCCATCTAAGTTGTGTATGAGGGTGTTGTATAGCAGGCCAATAGCCTCCAGTCCCTGGAGTCGTTGTGACAAATGGAGGATTGGCATTGTTTGGCCCAACAGGATACTGGGCTGTATCAGGGAAATTGATCCATGTACCTCCATCATCGATCGAATAGGCCAAATTTAGTCCTTCATCCCAATCGTTTGGGTCCTCGCAAGGAGAACCACCCCCCCCTCCTACTGCCCGACCAAATCGCATCCAAAAGCGGACCTGGCAATTTCCAAGGGTAATATCAAATGAATCGGTAATAATACCCCTGTAGTTCGAGTTCGTTGCACCCACCCACATATAACGATCGTATGGGCCGGGACCCACTAAGTATTCCTGAATATCAGGGTCCGGATCAAGGCAGCCAAAAGCCGGAAATGAAGGGTTTGCAGATGCCTGGCTCCACCCAACGCCCAGGCCGTTTTCGAAACCATTGTTCATGAACATATCGCAGGAACCTTCAGACATGAGATAAACAGAATCTCCCATGCAAATGGTAGTATCAGCGGAGGGCCTGGTAATGGTGATAGCACATTCCTGGGCCTGGCTCGCCATCATCATAGAAAAGAATGTGAACGAGAATATATAGCGGAGTAGTTTTTTGATCATGCCGGGTAGTATTACTGGTAATGATTCAGTTTAAAACAAGGTTTTTGGCTCATGGGAAGGCAAAAATCAGCTAAGAACGAACCATGGTAATTTAGTAGTTTACAGTATATTATTTATACAAATATAAATAAATAGGAGCGAAAAAGCCATTAAAATTAAATAAAAATTTCAGATATCCTAATGATAACGGCTTATTCAGAATGATTCGCCCAGACAATAAACAGACTGTCCCGGTGGGTGATAAGTTGCCCTGCCAGGTTGGTTTATTGGTTGAATTGGTTGAACTGGTCCGCCACGGCGGATCTTCGCTTCGCTTCGATTGAATTGGTTGTGCTTCGACAGTTGGTTTAATGAATAAATGGCTACATGGTTACATGATAAATGGTTAAATGGCTAAATGGATTTCCATGCATTTTGTACCTTAGTAGGATAAATCCTCTTCAGCATGAAAAAACTAATTTACAGCCTTGCCTTCCTCCTCCTGCTTGTTTCCTGCGACCAGGTGATCTTTCCCGAACCCCAACCCCGGAAAGTAAAGGAATTGCAAGAGGTTCCTGCAAGCTTACAGGGAACATTCCTGGATCAGGATGGAGATTC
>JAGLEK010000632.1 GCA_023145125.1 Bacteroidales bacterium
ATCCATATGCCATCTCCTTCTTTTCAATTATCTCCTAACCCGGTAACTGATATATTGAATATAAAGCTGAATTCTCGGACAGCCAGAGGTGAGATCAGGCTTCTAAATTTGTATGGACAGGAAGTGCTTAGGTTATTAGTGATGAATGGTATAAGCAATTATCAATTGGACCTGACATCTTTGCCATCCGGGTATTATATTGCAGCATTAATCAATGAGGGAGTGATTCTGGAAAGGGAAAAATTTGTACTTGCTGATTGATGATTCCAGATTGCTCTCGTCCGGAGACGAGGAAATAATTGCACGCGTCTCTAGACGCGCGCCAGCTAAGAGGTCTATACAGCTGAGCTTAACGTTTTTTAACACTAATCATTCCTGCCTTCATTTTAACGGCTCAATTTTTGATTACTTTTGAGCGTATATTATATATGAATATTAATGCTGTTTTTATGTTAAAAATAATTCCCGGCAATACACTGCTTGCAATCCTCGTCACATTTCTTTCATTATTTACAGTGAATTCAGCCCTGGCCCAGAGCCAGGAGGTGAAAGACAACATACAGAAGCTTGTTGCCCTTTACCAGTTGATCGATTATGCTTATATCGACTCTGTTAATATGGAGGAACTGGTCGATAATGCCATCATCGAAACCCTGAAAGAGCTTGATCCCCATTCTTCCTTCATCCCCAGAAAAGAAATTGAGAGAATGGAAGAACCCCTCAGAGGAAGCTTCGAGGGTATTGGTATTACATTTCAGATCTTTAAGGATACCATACTCGTGATTGCCCCTGTTTCAGGTGGCCCGTCTGAGAGACTGGGCATCATGGCGGGTGATAAGATCATTAAGATCAACGATACGACTGCTTTTGGCGATAAGGTCAATAACCAGTACGTGATGGATCGTTTGCGGGGTAAAAAAGGCACCAGGGTTGATGTGAGCATATACCGTAAAGGCCGGGAAGAACTGATCGAGTACACCATTATCCGTGATAAGATCCCCATTAACAGTATTGATGCTGTATTCATGGCATCACCGGATGTCGGCTATATTAAACTGAATCGTTTTTCCAGGACTTCTGTCGATGAATTCAAGGAAGCAGTTGCTGAGCTTAATGAGTTGGGTATGCAAAACATGATACTTGACCTGAGAGGCAATTCCGGAGGATACCTGGGAACTGCCGTTGAACTTTCCGACCAGTTCCTGGCGGGTGGCAACCTGATAGTGTATACTGAGGGGCTGAAATCGCCTGAGCAAAAATACTGGGCCAGCCCGGGAGGAAGTTTTTCACAAGGAAAACTGGTAATACTGATCGATGAAGGGTCAGCATCGGCCAGCGAGATAGTCTCAGGTGCTGTGCAGGACTGGGACCGTGGGTTGATCATAGGCAGGAGGTCGTTTGGGAAAGGCCTTGTACAGCGTCCATTTCCGCTTCCCGACGGATCTGCGATCAGGCTTACAACGGCAAAGTATTTCACGCCAACCGGCAGAAGCATTCAAAAGCCATATGACAATGGCCTCGAAGATTATTATATGGATGTATACAACAGGATGAAACATGGAGAACTCGTACATCCCGACAGCATAAAATTCCCTGATTCCCTTAAGTATTATACACCTGCAAACCGTGTGGTTTACGGTGGAGGAGGGATCATGCCCGATATTTTTATTCCATGGGATTCAACATGGATATCGGATTACTACACGGAATTACGCAGGAAAGGCATCCTGAACCAGTTCACTGTGCAATATGTAAACGATCATCGCGAAGAGATTCTTGCCGGGTTCCCTGATGTTAGGGACTATATTGCCGGCTTTGCTATCGACGAAGCTTTCATGAATGACTTTTTTGCCTTTGCGGAAGATAAGGAAGTGGAATTTGATGAGGAAGGGTATGAGGCTTCAGGAGAATTCCTGCGAACACAGATCAAAGCATGGATGGCCAGGAACCTATGGGATGTTTCTGCCTCTTATGAGGTCTTTTCAGAAATGGATGATGGCTTCCTGAAAGCAATGGAAGTACTCAAGGATGAGTCCTTGTTCAAGGATTTGAAAATACATTATTAATAACCTCTCCTCTGGGAATAATTATTTTCGTTAAAAAATGTATGTCGTGTTGATAAAGAAAATAATTGTATAAATTTGTTCATTCAAAACTCCTAAATTTAGAGATAAGATGGCAAATTTATCAACCTCCTATATGGGGTTCAACCTTAAGAATCCTATCATTGTCGGAAGCTCGGGACTGACAAACTCTGTTGAAAATATTGTTGAAATTGAGAAGAACGGTGCTGCTGCCGTGGTGTTGAAATCCTTATTCGAGGAGCAGATCAACCATACGATCAGCAAAACCATGCACAGCACAGCAGATAATTTTTCATATCCCGAAGCTGATGATTATATCAGTAACTACACCCGGCAGAATGATGTTGATATCTACCTTAAACTGATTAAGGGGGCGAAAGAAAAGGTGCAGATCCCCGTTATTGCCAGCATCAACTGCATCTCATCAGCCGACTGGATCTCCTTTGCCAATAAGATTCAGGATGCCGGGGCTGACGGTCTGGAACTGAATATCTTTATTTTGCCTTCTGACCCGAAGCATGATGCCTCGCAAAATGAAGCCGTTTATTTCGAGATCATTGAAAATGTAAGAAAGCAGCTAAGCATTCCGATAGCAGTGAAGATCAGCTCTTATTTTTCCGGTTTCGCCAACACTGCAGTAAAACTTTCCTGGACAGGGATCAATGGACTTGTGTTCTTTAACAGGTTTTTCTCCCCGGATATTGATATTGACAATTTCAAAGTAACGGCTACCAATGTGTTCAGCCAGCCTGAAGAACTGGCCATGTCTTTGCGTTGGGTGGCTATGCTGAGCAGCCGGCTGCATTGCGATGTTGCTGCCTCCACAGGCATCCACGATGGCGCTGCCGTTATCAAGCAACTGCTGGCCGGTGCCAAAGCAACCCAGATAAGCACCATATTGTATAAAAAAGGCTTTGAGCAGATCGGTGTGATGCTGAAAGAACTTGAAGCCTGGATGGACAAACATAATTTCAGCAAACTGGATGATTTTATCGGAAAGATGAGCATCAAAGAGCTTGAAAATCCAGCTGCCTATGAGAGAGTGCAGTTTATGAAGCACTTTTCGGGAATAGAGTAGGCTGTTGGGCCCCTCGGCTTCGC
>JAGLEK010000633.1 GCA_023145125.1 Bacteroidales bacterium
GGATGGCCAGCATCGCCATGAACGGTAATGGGACCATAGCCATGGGATTCACAATCTCCGGAGAGGATACCATCTACCCGTCGATCCGTTATACCGGAAGGCATAGAGATGCTCCGCTGGGTGAAATGAACTACCAGGAGATCGAACTGGTTTCCGGCCTTGGCTCACAGGGCTCCTACAGCCGGTGGGGCGATTATGCCATGACCTCCGTCGATCCGGTTGATGATACCACCTTCTGGCATACCAATGAATATTGCATCGGAGGCTGGAAGACCAGGATCGCCTCTTTCGACTTTGGGCCTATCGATGCCCCTACTGCTGATGTGGGGCCTGACACCAGCGTATGTGAAAATGAAGTGTTTTATCGTACTGCCGTAGTCACCAACGAGAAAAGCGTCCTTTGGGAAACCGATGGCGATGGCATCATTCAGAATAAAAGGAGTGTAAGCCTCGGATACCTTCGTGGCCAGCAGGATATGCAAAACGGCAGCGTTAACCTCTGGTTAACTGCCAGTGGCTATATCGAGGGGCAGAATGTCAGGGATAGCCTTGTCCTGGGTGTCGATACCTTGCCAACAGTTGTTGCAGGGCCGGATACTATTATCTGTATTGGGCAGTCGTTGCAGCTCAATGGCTTTGCCTCGGCTTATGATTCAGTGAAATGGTTCACCGATGGGGATGGGATATTTGATGATGTATCGTCTCTGGCGCCGGTTTATACACCTGGAAATAACGATACCACAAGCAAGCAGGTAGAGATTACGCTGGCTGCATATGGCACTTATTGTGATAGTACGGCATCCTCGCTGGACCTTACCCTGGATATTTGCACAGGGCTTGCTGAGCCGGGCGATGAACTCTTTATGAAGGTGTTTCCAAATCCCACAAGGGATAAATTCAGGCTGAAGATCACCGGCATGGACCAGAACTTCCTGAACCTGCTTATCACCAACAGCCATGGGCAATTAGTATTCCGTTACCATATAGAAGATTTTAAAGGGGAATACAGCAATACCATCGACATGAGCTATTTCAGCCCCGGAATCTATTACCTGCAGGTTCGTAACGACAACTTTGTTAAGAC
>JAGLEK010000634.1 GCA_023145125.1 Bacteroidales bacterium
CTGGTTGCTGGCTGCTGGCTGCTAGTTACCAGAAGCCAGTAACCAGCAGCCAGTAACAATCCTTATCTTACAAGCATTCGTTTCGTAACCCTGCTATCACCGGCATTCACAGTATAGAAATAGGTTCCTGCTCCTAAATCCGATGCATCGATCCTGAACACATGTAAGCCGGTATTTACAAATCCTTTGTTCTGTGTCATTACTACCTGCCCTGTGATATTGCTGAGTTCCATACTAAGTTGAGCAGCTTCTTCCAGTTCTACCCTGAAAGTTGTAAAGGTGCTGACCGGGTTTGGAAAGTTTTGAGATACCGTGATCATACCCGAACCACTGGTTATTTCTTCAATACCAACAGGTATCAGGTCAGGTTTTGGAAGCATTGCATAATATTGCCTGTTTTCCTCGTAAGCATGGTCTTCGTCAAGCGCCAGGCCGGGTGTAAGGTCGGCATTATAGATATAGTGGATGTTCCCGTCAGAACTGCCGGTGAGCTGAGGGTAAATACTTTCGTCGAAGATATGCACTATGTTAGAGGTAAGGTCCAGAAACCCATACCACACTCCACCGGACATACCACGGGCCCAGATATGCTTATAATTGTAGGTTTCGTTAAAATAAGTCTCTGTAGTGGCAGAAAACAATACAAATATATTGTTACCATCATCAACGGTAATGGTCGGCATTGTACATGGGCCCAGTGTGCGGTACGTCATGATATCATCAACGGTGGTTCCAACGAGGGTGACCTCCCCATCACCATCTACATCCTGCATCCAGCCAATATAGTTTACGTCTTCCACCATTTCAGAATTGGCATAACCATATTGAGGTGGGGCCAGCGCATCCACATCGTTTGAGAATGGATCCATATCTTCGTTCCAATAACCGATCCCTTCAACGAAAGGCCAATAATTATAAGTAGTCCCCACATCAAAGTGTGCTATCCTGCTTATGCCGAATACAACGTGGGCTTTTCCATCAGGCCCAAGAGCAATAGATGCTGCCTTATCCATACAGAAAAAAGTATCTGTGATGGTAACATTCCAGTCGAAGAATGGATAAGGATGCTCCCAGATCACAGTTTTTTCCCAACTATCGCCATTATCAGTTGATTTCATCATGAACATATCATGCCACATATCCATCACAAGAAATGCAATATTATCTCCGACAGCATCGGCCCATACAACCTCATCAGCTGCCAGTTCAAGATAATCATCAATGCCCATACCATCGAGGATCACATTCTCAATATCCCAGCTTTCCCCGCCATCTGTTGAGCGTGAATACACCTGGGCACCGACCATTCCCATATATTCATCAACGCTGTTAGCCATCAGATGAATGTTAGTATTAGCGGGGCCGGAAGTAACGTGCCTTGGCCATGAAAGCTTTGGAGGGCCGGTAGAATATGCATAGGTCGTCTCGATCCAGCTACCTGTTCCCTTAACATCTCTTTGGTTAAAATACAGGACGCTTGCACCAAAGTCATGGGAGATCACAAGTTCACCATCGGGGCCAAGCGGGCTGTAGGAAGGCCATCCGCAACGAACAGATTCAATTCGGGTGGTGGGACTGGGTCCCCATTCCGTGCCATCGTAATAATTATAGCCTGTTCCCCTGTCGGGAAATGCCGAAGCGTCAATGCCCCGGGTCCATACGGCACCAATTGTGCCATCAGCATAGCGATAAACCCTGTTTTGCACTGATTTATTGGTTTGCAGGTCGTACCAGGTTTCACCGATGATGGTTTCACTGGGATCAAAGGCCCTTGGCCCTGTCAACTCCTGAACAGGTGCTTCGACGATCACATCATCGGCCGGAACATAGACAGCCTTTCCGGACTGCTCCAGCTTTGATTTGTCGACAGTCGGAATGTTTTGAGAAAACGCAAAGATGACCATGGCCATCGAGATTGCGAGGCTGATAAATTTCTTCATGGATAGATTGGTATTAGTAATACAAATTATTTGATTTATAAAGTTAAAGCAAATAAAGATAGTATAAAATCTGCCGGACGTCAAATACAATGCCCTTATTAACTTACAAATAACATTTATGGGTTAACAAAAAGGGTTGTCAGCCCAATTTAGCTGACAACCCTTTACAGGAAATTGTATATGTTTCTCTACTCGACGATCATTGATCTGGTTGCTTTGTCAGCACCATTGATCACGGTGTAAAAATAAACACCGGCATCCAAATTTGAGGCATCAATTTGTACATAATGGGTACCTGCATTGAGGTAGCCTTTATCAATGCTCATCACTTTTTGCCCGGTAACATTCACCACATCGATTATCAAAGTGCCCGGATTTTCAAGGCTGACTTTGATATTTGTCTGATTGCTGAACGGGTTAGGATAGTTTTGCTCTACCCGGATATTATTTTGCTGTGTGATCTGCTCATCAATTCCGGTAAGGAGGTCTGTCTTTGGCAGCTGGCTATAATAGATTATATTCTCCTGATATGCATGGTCATCATCAATAGCCGATCCCATCGTAATATCAGCCTGATAGATATAGTGGATATTATCATCGCTGGTGTGTGCGAGTACTGGGAAGATACACTCATCAAAAATGTGTGTAATATCAGAAGAAAGATCCATAAAATCGCCCCATGAGCCGTTTTCATAAGCCCTTGCCCAAAGGTGTTTATAATTATATGTATCATTGAAATATGTTTCGGTGGTTGATGCAAAGATCACAAACCTGCGACCATATTCATCAACAGTGATCGTTGGCATCCCCGAGGGGCCGAATTGGCGATAGCTGTAAATATCATCAACGGTGGTTCCAACAAGGGTAACTTCACCATCACCGTCTACATCCTGCATCCAGCCGATATAGTTTACATCTTCTACCATTTCAGAATTGGCATAACCATATTGAGGTGGTGCAAGTGCATCCAGGTCACTGGAGAATGGCTCCATGTCTTCATTCCAATAACCTACACCATCCACAAAAGGAAAAAGATTATAGGTTGTTCCTACCTCGAGGTGCATTACCCTGTTGATACCAAAGACAACATGGCATTTACCGTTTGCATCGATTGCCAGGTTCGCCGAATTATCGACACAGAAAAAAGTATCAGTGATGGTTGTGTTCCAGTCGAAGAAAGGATATGGATGTTCCCATACAACAATCTTATCCCAGGTTTCGCCATAGTCGGTTGATTTCATAATGAAAAGGTCGTGCCAGGCACCGGCAAGCAAAAATGCCATTGTACTTCCCTGCGGATACGCAAAGACGTATTCATCGGCACCGAGGTCGAAATAATCATCCGGGCCCATACCATCGATAAAAATATTCTCAATATCCCAGGATTGACCAGCATTAGAAGAATAAGAATAAACTACAGCAGCATTCATCCCCATGTAGGGATCATATGAGTTTGCAAGAATATGAACATCCATCAGGTCTGCCCCTCCGGTTACCATTCTTGGCCATGCCAATGCCGGCGGGCCTGTAGTCCCAAGGTAGGTCAGTTCTGACCAGCCGCCCGTTCCAACGGCTTCCCTGGTATTATATACAAGACTATTGGGATAATCGTGGCAAAGAACGATCTCACCATCTGTTCCAAGAGGAGCGTAGCTGGGCCATCCGGTACGGATTCCCTCTATCCTCACTGTCGGGCTGGGGGCCCATTCAGTTCCGTCATAATAATTATATCCGGTTCCCCTGTCGGGAAAAGTTGAGGATTCAAAACCCATAGTGAATACACCTACCATACGCCCGTCGTCATAACGGTAAAAGCGGTCGTTGAGAGATGCATTGGACTGGAAATCATACCACGTTGTTCCGATAATGTATTCGTTTGGCGCCACTGCTGTACCCCTTGTGGTATAATTCACTTCATTGTTGAAAGAAGTAAAGCTTTCTGCAGGTGCCCTGAGCTCTGTTTTAACAGTTTTGTTGATCAGTTCTTTTGATGGAATTGCCGGCTGGCCTATGAGGGAAAAACCCAGGCCGATGACCAGGCATAACATAAATAGTTTTTTCATTTTTGTTAATCTTTAGTTAAACTTACATTAAGCGCGAACGGTAAAAATACAAAAAAACCCCCACCGCAAAACAGGGCAAAAAAAACCCCGCTCAAGAGCGGGGTTATAATGACACTAAAGGTAGATATTATTCTACTATCATTTTCTTTGTCACCTGGCTGCTGCCTGCTGTTACAGTGTAAAAATATACACCTGATTGCAGGTTAGTAGCGTCGATGGTGAAAGTATGTGTTTGTGCAGGAACATATCCTTTATTCAGCTCAACCACTTTCTGTCCGGTCAGGTTAGTAATAACCAGTGAAAGTTCAGAAGGAGTTTCAAGTTGTACCTGAACGTTTGTTGATCCGTTAAACGGGTTTGGGAAGTTCTGTGATACCTGAGCACTGTTGATCAGCTCTTGTTCTTCGCCTATACCTGTAAGAAGATCTGTTTTAGGAAGCATTCCGTAGATCCATCTGTTTTCCTGGTAATCATGGTCGCCGTCAAGCGCATTACCGGGAGAAATATCAGCCTGGTACATGTAATGAATGTTAGCATCTGAAGTGTTACCAATCATCGGATATACACAGTCATCAAATACATGTGCGATGTTTGTATTCAAATCCATAAATTCACCCCAGCTGCCATTTTCATAGCCTCTTGCCCAGATATGCCTGTAGTTTTGTGGTTCACTACCGCCTGTATATACAAATGTTTCGGTGACGGAGGAGAAGATCAAAAAGCGTCGGCCCTGACCATCAACATGAATGGCAGGCCAGGTTGAAATACCTGTACAACGTAATGCAAGGATACCTTCAAACTCTATAGTGCCTGATCCATCAACATCCTGTATCTCGCCAATATAATTCACACCTTCAATGAGTTCTGAATTTGCTTGTCCGGCTTTTGGCGGAGCAAGTGCATTAAGGTCATTGGAAAATGGCTCCATCTCATCATTCCAATAAACTATACCTTCCCAATCCGGGTGGTAAGGGTAAGTAACTGCGCCGGTAGCTTCAGAGTTTTGATACCTGGTAATAGCGAATACAACATGTACATGTCCGTCGTTGTCAATTGCCATGTGACCAGAGCGGTCAGGACAAAAAACTGTATCAATAAATTGTTCAGCAGGGTTATAAAATGGAATAGGATGTTCCCATACTACAACACGTTCCCAGGTCTCGCCATTGTCATGTGAGATCATGTAGAACAAGTCTGCAGTAATATTACTATATACGAGACCTATGTGTGGTCCGTTTGAAGCCAGGGCATAACAATCATGTACGACTTCACGATAGTTTTCCTCTCCCATTTCAGGAAGAACTACATTATGGGGATCCCATGTATCACCACCGTCATCAGAACGTGAATAAACGACGCATGAGATTTGCCCTGCATACTCAGCATTTGTTGGGGAAAACAGATGGGTATATTCATTGTTTACGCCGGAGGCGACCATCCTGGGCCATGTAAGGCTGGACTCAATACCTGCGGGTCCGAGAAAGTTCCACTGTGTCCACTCACCGGTTCCTTTAACTTCACGCTTAATAAATTCCAGTCCCTCTGTACCATTATGGGCCACACCCATTTCGCCATCACCCCAACTGGAGATATTTGGCCATCCTGTACGTGTATTTTCAATTCTCATGGTTGGTGCCGGGCCCCAGGCAGTACCATCATAATAGTTGTATCCTGTGCCTCTCTCGGGGAACTGTGAGGCTGCGTCTCCGTAAATCCATACGCCGGCCATGGTACCATCTTCAAATCTCCAGAAACGGTTGCCGGTGTTATAGTTTGAAAACAGGTCATACAAGGTAGTCCCTAAATCGGCTTCAACAGGGTCCAGAAGGCCAGAACCTTTGACCATGTTCACCGGGTTGTTGAAATTGGTGGCATCATCAGTAGCATAGTTGATTCTGCCATCGTCCATTTTTAAAGTCTTGTACTTATCAATGGACGTGGTACTCTGGCTAAACCCCACCATCCCAATGCAAAGAACAAGGCTAATAAGTAATAATTTCTTCATAGTGAAAAAGTTTTAGTTAAACATTAATTAGGCTTTGCCTGACAATATACAAAATTCAAAGACAAAAAAAAAATTTTGAAATAAAAAAACCCCCGCTTAACAGCGAGGGTTAGAAATATTGTGATTGATTTTTTTATTCAACGATCATCTTCCTGGTTACCTGGCTTGTGCCGGCAGTTACGGTATAGAAATAGATACCGGCCTGCAGCATATCTGCCTCAATGGTAAAGGTATGTGTTTGTGCAGGAACCTGTCCTCTGTTGATCTCGATAACTTTCTGGCCTGTCATGTTGGTTACAACGAGTGAAAGGTTAGCAGCTTTTTCGAGGTTTACATTTACAGTAGTTGTTCCTGTGAATGGGTTGGGGAAGTTTTGTGATACGTGTGAATCGTCGATCAGTTCAGCTTCTTCAACACCAATACCGGTCCATGAAGGAGTCAGCTCAACTTTAGGCAGCATGCCATAGGTCCAGCGGTTTTCCTGGTAAGCGTGTTCATCATCGAGTGCAATACCCGGTGTGATGTCAGCCTGGTAGATGTAGTGAATGTTTTCATCTGATGTGCTGGCTATAACCGGAAATACACATTCGTCGAAAATGTGAACGATGTCTGAAGTAAGATCCATGAACTCACCCCATGTTTCTGTTCCGTTGTCATAACCCCTGGCCCAAACGTGCTTGTAGTTATAGGTATCGGTGAAATATGTTTCTGTTGTTGAAGAAAAGAGAATATATCTGTAACCGAACTCATCAACAGTGATGCTGGGCATACCTGAAGGTCCGAGCTGACGATAGCTCATAATATCATCAACGGTGGTTCCAACAAGGGTAATCTCACCGTCGCCGTCAACATCCTGCATATAGCCAATGTAGTTAACATCCTCGATCATTTCTGAATCTGCATAACCATATTGTGGGGAGGCAAGAGCATTAAGGTCGTTTGAGAACGGTTCCATCATATCGTTCCAATAACCAACACCATCAACAAATGGATAAAAGTTGTATGAAGTCCCAACTTCCCAGTGAGCCACCCTGCTCATACCAAATACAACATGTGCATGCCCTTGAGCATCGAGGGTCATATGTGCGGAGTTGTCAACCGTAAAGAAAGTATCAGCAATGGTTACATCCCAGTCGAAGAAAGGATAAGGGTGCTCCCATACCATGTTATGTTCCCATGTCTCACCATTGTCATCCGACCTCATGTAAAAAAGGTCCATCCATGCACTACCGATCAGGATACAAACAGTGTTACCCTGTGCAGCTAATGTATAATCATCAGCTCCAATTTCGAAATAATAGTCGGCACCTGTACCTTCGATAATGACATTCTGGGGATCCCAGGTTTCGCCACCATCAACTGAGCGCGAATAAAGGAGAGCGGTTGCCTGTCCCATATATTCAACGTAAGAGTTGCTGATCATGTGGATCACTTCGTTGTTTTCACCTGAAGTGATGATCCTTGGCCATGTAAGGTCGTTTTCAATACCGGCAGGTCCGAGAAAGTTAGCTTGTGACCACTCACCGGTACCTTTAGCGTCACGTTTTGAGATCTCGAGTCCGGCTGCACCATTATGGGCAACGTTGATCTCGCCACCGGCACCCCATGCAGAAATTGCCGGCCATCCGCAACGTGTATCTTCAATACGTACGGTTGGAGCAGGACCCCATTCGGTTCCATTGTAAAAGTTGTAACCGGTACCCCTATCAGGGAATGCGGTTGCTTCAGTACCGAAGATCCATACACCGGCCATGGTAGCATCTTCCCACCTGTAGAAACGGTTTCCGATGAAAGTGTTTGAGAACAGATCGTAATAGGTAGTACCAATCACCTGCTCTGTAGGAGCATAAGCGTCTGTACTTTTGACCATACTTACCGGGTTATTAAAGTTGGTAGCATCGTCGGTGCCCTTGATAAAGGTACCCTCGGCAGCAACCTTAAGCAGTTCTTTTGACACGGTGGGGAAGTTCTGACTGAAACCCATGACACCAATGCCTAGAACAAGACAAAATAGTAAAAGCTTTTTCATTAGTTAAAGAATTTTAGTTAAACAAAAATTAGGCTGATTTTAAATAGATATTCTGATAAATTTATTGTAAAAGATGCGAAGATAATTAAATTGTTATACCATCACTATAAAACAGACATAAAAAATAAGCCACGGTTGCACGTGGCTCATAAAAAACCTTTAATACTATCAATGTCAATCAAAGAGCACCTTTTCCCTTTTCCCTTTTCCCTT
>JAGLEK010000635.1 GCA_023145125.1 Bacteroidales bacterium
TTATCAAGCGGAAAGTTGTTAAGGTTGGTAAGATTCGTTGGCTGGTTCTCGATGAAGCTGATGAAATGCTCAATATGGGTTTTAAGGAAGACCTGGATGCTATCCTTGCCGGAACGCCGGCTGACAAGCAAACACTGTTGTTTTCGGCAACCATGCCGAAGGAGATACTCAGGATAGCTGATAATTATATGCATCAGCCTGAGGAAATATCTGCCGGGAAAAAGAATGTAGGTGCCGATAATGTTCATCATGAGTATTATGTTACACAGGCCAAATACAGGTATGAAGTTTTGAAGCGGATCGCAGATATGAACCCG
Source organism: Bacteroidales bacterium (assembly GCA_023145125.1). GTDB lineage: Bacteria > Bacteroidota > Bacteroidia > Bacteroidales > B18-G4 > B18-G4. Next base: position 318 of record JAGLEK010000635.1, read on the forward strand.
AAAATATACGGGATCGTATTTTGCCGTACCCGCAGGGAAACCAAAGAGGTTGCCGATAAGTTCATGAACGATGGCTATAATGCCGATGCATTGCACGGTGACCTCTCACAGTCGCAGCGTGACTATGTGATGAACCGCTTCAGGAACAAGAGCCTTCAAATGCTTGTGGCTACGGATGTTGCTGCACGCGGACTGGATGTGAATGACCTTACGCACGTGATCAACTATAACCTCCCGGATGAGCTGGAAGCATATATACACCGGAGCGGACGTACCGGAAGGGCGGGAAAAAGCGGCATTTCAATTGCGATTGTCCATACAAGGGAAACCAGAAAGATCAGGGAACTGGAAAAAATAACAGGCAAGTCTTTTAAAAGAAAACCAATACCTGATGGCAGGGAGATTTGCAAGAAACGATTATACACGTTGGTCGATAAGGTGGAAAAGGTGCAGTTGAATGAAGACCAGATAGGTGAATTCCTGCCTGCGATATATAAGAAACTTGATTGGCTGAGCAGGGAAGAACTTATCAAACATTTCGTTTCTGTCGAGTTTAACCGCTTTCTGTCCTACTATAAGAATGCGCCTGACCTGAACGTTGATGCTGAAAGTAGTTCCGGAGGAAGAGAAAAAGGGAAGAGGGATAAAAGGGGCAGACAGGAGTTTTCTCGTTACTTTATCAACCTTGGAAAGCTGAATAAGCTAAATGCCTCCAAGTTGATTGGCCTGATAAATGAAGTTACCCACACGAAGGATATGGAGATCGGGAAGATCGATATTCTGAAGAAATTTTCCTTCTTTGAGATCGAGAAACATCATGAAAAGGATGTTTTAAAGGCTTTTGAAGCAGGCGTGAAGTTTGAAGGGGTAAGGGTTGCCGTGGAAATATCGAAGCCTGATCATGCAAAGGATAAAGGGGCATACAAAAAGAAGGAACGTCCTTTTAAAAAGTATGAGAGGTCGGAGAGGAAGGGCGGCAAGAAATCGGGTAAGAAGAAACCTTATAGGAAGA
>JAGLEK010000636.1 GCA_023145125.1 Bacteroidales bacterium
CATCAGGAATGTTAACGGAATTGATCACATTACGCTTCAATAAATTCGTGAAGTGCAGGGAGTTGCCGTCAGCGATAGTGCTGAAGCTTGTACTGCCTCCTTTGTATTCCAAGCTGAACTCTATATGGGTATAAACCCTGATCTTACCTGTAACAGGGTTGAATTGCACAGGCCTGATCTGTGTCACTGCCAGCGGGATGCCCCTCAGGAGCATGATATTGGTGACCTCTACGATATCTTTAGGGAAAAATTCATTCTTGCCATAGACATTCTCATCGATCCAAAACTCCGGGCTGGGCGCACCTTCAGTGTCTCTTGCCGGTTCAAGTGTGGGATGGATCATGTATCCATCGTATTCATAATAGGTTGAATTGACAATAGATATCTGTGCTGTAGCTCCGGGAGGCATGGCAATAACCTCATTATGTGCCGGCAAGGCCGGGGCACCAATCTGCCCCATCTTGGCAAAACCCTCAATATGCAGGTATTGATACCCTGTTCCGTTAACTGTGGTATTTGCCACCGCAGCACCGGGAAAGGTGAAGCCAATTTTGTAAAATTCCTCACCACCGTTGTCGGTTTCCCTGGCAGGGAGTGTGCTCATATGATCTGTAAATTGTTGAATGCCATTATCAAACGATAGGTATGGGTTTGCCTGCTGGCCAATTGCAATATATGAAGTTGCAAACAGGAACGCCATCAATAGAATGCCGGACAAAGTGTAATGTCTTTTCATTTTTCCAGGTTTTTGATTCTCAGTCTAAGTGTCTTTATTTCAGGGCATTAAGTAGTAAACAATAGGTATTTATACCTAACTAAACATATGCTAATATATAACATTATTTTAGAATCATAATAAATACATATATTATTTTAAGTACAAATACTTATTTTGTAAGTAAAAACACCTAACACATCCTTTTATACTGACATTTGCAGAATTTGTTGCCATTTTAACCCAAAAGAATATCTTTGTTTTGGAAAAACGGTAATGTCAAGCATGTCAGATCT
>JAGLEK010000637.1 GCA_023145125.1 Bacteroidales bacterium
GAGATCTCATTGGAGTCGACGGAGTGCATTTTCCCGTCGTATACCATAACCCTGATATCACGGGCGTATGAGCCGGTAAGGGGTCCTCGTTCAATGCGTTCCATGATGCCCTTAAGGATAGCGGGCAGGAACCTGGTATCGATTGCTCCACCAACGATACAGTTATAGAAAATAAGTTTTCCACCCCACTCAAGCTCAATTTCTTCCTTACCCCTGACGTTAACGGTAACCTCAGAGTCACCCTTGATAATGCTAAGCGGGTTAACAGAAGACATTTTAATCTGTTGTTTAAGCTTAAATTTTTTGGGTTCAGGTGCATCTTCTGAATAGGGCTCGATAAGCATATATACTTCACCAAACTGGCCCGATCCTCCTGATTGTTTTTTATGCAGAAAATTAGCCTGGGATACCCTGGTAATGGTTTCCCTGTAAGGGATCTTCGGGGTATGAAACTCGATAGAGATATTATACTGGTTTTCAAGGTGCCACTTCATAATGTTGAGGTGCAATTCTCCCTGGCCTTCTACGATAAGCTGCCTCAATTCTTTTGAAAAACCTGCGATAATGGTAGGATCGGATTTATGCATCTCGTTGAGTGCCACACCAAGTTTTTCATCATCCGCCTGGTTCTGGGCCTTTATGGCCGTACGGAATTTAGGGTTAGGAAATTCAATCGCTTCGATCTCATCATCACCACCTTTTAGTGAATTGAGCGTATTGCTGGTATGTGTATTCTTTAATTTTATGGTTGCGAAAATATCACCGGCATATACCTTGTCAAGCTTTTCACGGTTCTTACCACAGAAAGCAAATATCTGTGATATCCTTTCCTTGGTGCTGGTATTGGCATTGTTCATGTCCATGCCTTCAGTGATCTCCCCACCGTAAAGTTTCAGGAAAATAACTTCACCAAGATGGGATTCTATGGTTGTTTTAAAAACAAAAGCAGTGGCAGGATCTGAAGTTTTGCATGACAGTTCTTTTCCGCCTTTGGTCGTAATGGCCGGCATTTCATCCGGTGAAGGGGCATTTTTAACAATAAACTCAAGTAACCTGTCAACACCCATATCATGCTTTGCATTGATACACATAACCGGGAAGAACCCCCTGGTATTAAGGCCTGTTTTAAGCCCGCTTCTCATTTCATCTTCGCTAAGTGTTCCGTTTTCGAAGAAGATCTCCATCAGGGCCTCATCGCTTGCAGCAAGGTCTTCGATCATTGCTGCCTGCATCTCTTCGGCCTTGGCTTTTTCATCGTCAGGAATATCAAGGATCTCGGCTTTTCCGCCATCATCAGCGTACTTATACATCTTCATCTTAATGAGGTCGATGAAAGAATTGAAGCCGAGGCCTGCATTTACAGGATACTGAACAACAGTGATCCCTCCGCCAAAACTTGATTTCATCTGAGCTATGGTCTCATCGAAGTTAGAGTTTTCATGCTCCAGGTGGTTAATGGCAAAAATGACAGGTGTGTTATTTTTGTTTGCATGGCGCCAGGTGATCTCAGTACCAACCTCAACACCATTTTGTGCATTTATGACAACCACAGCCGTATCAACAACTTTGAGGGTTGAAACAACCTCTCCTACGAAGTCGTCAAAACCGGGAGTGTCGATGATGTTGATCTTGCTATTCTGGTACAGGGTATATAATACTGCTGAGAAAATAGAATTCTGACGTTCAAGTTCGATATCCCTGTAATCGGAAGCAGTATTCTTATCATCAACGGATCCTCTCCTCTTGATCAGGCCCCCTTCGAACAACATACTTTCAACGAGGGTGGTTTTACCGGATTTGGCTCCGCCTAAAATGGCGATATTCTTAATTTCATTCGTTTGATAGGCCTTCATATGGATTCTATTGTCTTTAGTTACTAAATTGCCCGAAATGGCATGCAAAAGTATAAAAATCTGATTAATAATAAAAATAACCGGTTCAAATAATCAGGGAGACAAGTGAAGTGGTTATCAGGGGCTTAAATGTGTCAGATGGATACGATAAGTTTCATGGCTTTTTCCCATCCTGTTTCATCTAATCTGGCACCGCTAATTTCAATGATCTTGCCGGCAAGAATAGCGCCTGTCTTGCCACATTTATCGAGGGACCAGCCACGGCTCAGGCCATACAGGAACCCGGCAGCATAAATGTCTCCGGCACCATTGGTGTCGACAAGCTCGACATCAATGGCATCGAT
>JAGLEK010000064.1 GCA_023145125.1 Bacteroidales bacterium
CCATCGCTTTTTTCTGTTTTTATACCACTCGATATCATAGGTTGGTCCGAGACCAGCAACAGGGCCCCTGAAGGGATCTCGTTCTGAAAACCGACAATAAAGATCGTAGCTGTTTCCATATCAATGGCCATGCTGCGTGTTTTGCGGAGATGGTCCTTGAAATCCTCATCATACTCCCACACACGACGGTTGGTGGTGTATACCGTACCGGTCCAGTAATCCCTTTTAAAGTCACGGATTGAAGTGGATACTGCCTTTTGCAGGTTAAATGCAGGCAGGGCAGGAACTGATTTGTGAATATAGTCATCCGATGTGCCTTCCCCGCGTACGGCTGCAATAGGAAGGATCAGGTCTCCAACCTCATTCTTCTTTTTCAGACCTCCGCATTTACCAAGAAACAACACAGCTTTAGGCTTAACGGCACTGAGCAGGTCCATGATGGTAGCTGCATTGGCACTCCCAATGCCGAAGTTGATAATAGTAATGCCATTGGCAGTGGCGCAGGGCATAGGCTTGTTGATACCGGTAATTTCAACCTTGTTTTGTTCGGCAAACAATTCTACATATTTTGTAAAATTGGTTAACAGTATGTATTTGCCGAAGTTTTCGAGTTTTTCCCCGGTATATCTCGGAAGCCAGTTCCTGACGATCTCTTCTTTTGTTTTCATGGCAGCATGATTTCAAACAAAAATACGGTATTTATTCCAGTTTGTGCTCGTTTGAAATGAGTACCGGATCTTCAACATTGATGTACCCTGTCCCCCGCACCCTACACCTGAAATTTTTGAAAAAAATTTCTTTAAAAAGTGCGACATTTTTCGATTTTGGGTATTAATAGGTATGGGTTGGAAGGTTTTTCTTCCAGACAGGTATATTAAACCTGTGGAAAATAAGGTCCATGAAATAGCTGGATCAGTTGCAAGTTGTCTTCCTGATGAAGGGGGTATGATGGGTGGTAAGGCAGGCCTGGCTTGTTTTTGTGCTTATTATGCTGACTGGACCGGGGATCAGGCTTTCAATGGGTTGGCGGCAGAATTGATTGAGAAAGCACTCAATCCTGCTGCCGGCCGTTTTCCTGCTTATAAGTATTCAGATGGATTGAGCGGAGTTGCATGGCTTATTCATCACCTGTCATCTACAGGATTAATGAGCCTGGATGCAGCTTCCATATTTGATGAACTGGATCCACATCTGTATCGGTTTATGATGACAGAAATCAAATCCGGACATTACGATTATCTTCATGGAGCTCTTGGAACTTCCCTCTATTTCCTGAGGCAGCCAAAGAATGAAAAATACAGGGCTTACCTGTCTGAACTTGTATCTGAATTAGAAAGGATAGCTGAAAATGAACCCGATGGGAGTTTGAAATGGTTGTCGGTACTGGATGCAGAGAATCATAAAACCGGCTATAACCTGAGCTTATCCCACGGGCTTGCATCCATTATCATTGTCGTTGCAATGATCATGAAAGAAGATATCATGAAAGAAACCTGTGAGCGCTTATTGCAGGGCAGCTTCAGATATATGGAGAAGCAGAAGCTGAATTCAGGGGAGTATATTTCATCTTTTCCTTCCTGGGCATTGGA
>JAGLEK010000065.1 GCA_023145125.1 Bacteroidales bacterium
GATGATAGCCAGGAAGGTTCCCATATGGTATACGATCCCGGCAATATATGTAGGCAGATGCAGATAGGCCGATTCCTTTACTTTAGGGCTCATTGCCCCGGTGAAAGAGTAGCGGACTGCCTTTCCAATATGCCCCGCCTGCCTGGCATATTCGGGCGGATTACCAAGGCTGAGGATCTTATAAAGATGATAGATACAACTAATCAGGCAAAGAACAAGAGCAATCGCAGCAAACCAATGATACCATAACATAAGCAAGATGTTTTGTTAAACACAACCGTCAGGTTTTGGTAATCCTGCAACCCGGCAGGCTCCACGTGCAGGCCCCAGTGGGAATAGCTCATATATTTCCCTCAGCCTTACTCCTGTTTCCTGGCAGATGGTTCGCACCATAGGGGCCATCCCTTTTTCTTCCCAATTTTTGCGAATAATATTTACTACGTCCCAATGTTTATCAGTCATTTCTTTGATGTCGTCCTCTTGGGCAATCAGCCTGGCTACCTCTTCGTTCCATTCCGTAGGATTGATCATGAAGCCATCACCATCAAAATCCAATGATTTGTATTCAATTTCTTTTGTCGCCATAAGTATTGGTTGTAGTTATTATTGGGTTTCTTCGATCTTATCTACGATCTCATCTATACTGAGGATGGTGTCGGGGACAACAAAATCAGGACAAAATCCAAGCTCCCTTTTGGTTTCAAAGCGCTTGCATTCTTTCCAGACTACTTCGGTCTTTCTACACCATTCATTGATGAATTGTTCTTTCTTTTTTTCATCAGGCACAACATCATTTGTTGCAACCATCCTGCAATTGTTGATATTCGGACAAATTTTATCAGGCATTTGGATCAGTTTTGGACGGTGAAAATTATAAAAAAATACTATCTATATAACTTTATATGTGTGGTTTTTAGTAATCTATATTGTTTTTAAATAATAAAGAGGGGACGGGGGACGGGGGACAGGGGACAAGGTACAGGGTGCAGGGTACAGGGATAAATTTTGAATGTTGAATTTTAAGTTTTGAATTCCTTCAACGTTCTTATTCTTATTTCTTGACTGCACGCCGAAGAAGGGTTCTTTATCCGGGTAAATGATTCTATCTACTCCACTACAAACTTTCCATCCCCAATTACGTGCTTGATATCTAAAACCTTGACAAAATATACGCCTGATTTCCAGTGATTAACATCTATACTAAGTAAGCTTCCTGCGTCAATCCTATTTTGATAAATACACTGTCCGAAGGAGTTATAAATGTTAATTGTGCCATATTTAAATACAATATTTTCTGTTGAAATATGTACACTATTTCTTGCCGGGTTGGGAAAAATATTCAAATTGTTGAAATCGTTTTGCATGATTTCCTCTAGGGAAGTTAACAGTTGACAAAAACATTCTTCGCATTGAGGGTTATTGAGATAAACAATGATGTTGCTTTCTTTCAGGCAGGCTAAAGTATAACTGTTGCCATTCAGTGCTATACCATAAATGAGGGGATTGAACAATCCATACCATACAATACTACCAACTCCTTCAACCCATTCATCATATATTCCGGATGTTTGACTTTCTAAATACCATCTTTTTCTGTATTCGTTATTTTCAAGCAGGATAGAATCTATACCGTTAACCACTTTGTAATGATCTTGATTCTCAAACATAACCACGTTATTTAAAATCACCCCACCAACGCCAAACCAAGCAGTATCACCAATGTCAAGGGTGAAATTGTAAAGAAGTGTTTCTTCAAAACCGGGCAGGAGAGCATATACTTTATTATCATCAGTAGTACGTATGGCGGCAAAATAGGTAGAATAAGGACTTGTAAGCGTTGAATCGTACAGCTTGTATACTTTTGTATAGGTATAGCTGGTATCCAGGTCTGTGATACTTATAGTAGTGTCCCCAATGAGCCCATAACGGAAACGCCATGTTTCGCCAGTTATACCATTTGCTCCTACAGTATTCCAGATAGCGCTGTCATTAGGGAATACAGTAGTTGAATAAATATACACGTCGGTATATGCTGTATTCGTACAACTGCTGGTATCGGTAACTGATAAGCTTACATTATACATGCCCAAATCCTGGTATGTGTGAACAGGGTTTTGTAATGTTGAGCTTGCACCATCTCCAAAATTCCAGTTCCAGCTTATAATAGTACTTACATTGGCATTTCCATAGAACTGTATGGGGGTGCCGGGCATTGCTGAATCAGGGCTGGCAGTGATAGACACATCCGGAAGAGGGTAGGCGTTTAACGTCTTGATGACTGTATCACTCAGATTGTCTGCATTGGTCACCACCAGGCTCACGTCAAAATTCCCTGAAATAGAAAACAGGTGCTCAGGGTTTTGCAATGTAGATGTATTATTTCCTGAGGCAGGGTCATCAAAATCCCAAAACCAGCTTGCCAGCGGTGACCCGCCATTGACAGAACTCAGATCAGTAAACTGGGTGTACAGGTTAAGACAGCTGTATTCATAGCTGAAATCGGCAACAGGGTAGATTGGATTACCCTGGAAAACATTGATAGTTTTAGTGGTGTCATTCGTGCAGTTAACACTATCCATAACGCTTAAGGTAGCCTGGTAACTTCCGCTATCGCTATATACGTGCTCTACATCAGGATTATCGGGGTAATTTATAACTGCTGAATCACCGTCGCCAAAATACCATATCCACTGAGTGATGTATCCGTTATTGCTTGATGACTGATCGTTAAAATACACCGTATCTCCCTGATCAGGGCCTATTGGACTAAAGGTGAAATCAACAAATATCTCAGAGTAGACATACAAGTCATTGCAAATTATACTGTCGCAGTTCCATACCGACATCAAGCTGTCGTAATATAAGCCAGTTGTGTTTACCCAGCTACCACCGGGTAATTGCAGTGAATCACCATAGCAGATCTCTACATAATTGGTATCAAAATATACCTGATTTATGGTCAGGATCATATCATCTGTGGAGTCACAGTTCATCATATTGGAAGCCATAAAGCTTAGTTGAACCGGGCCTGCCTCGTTGGGACCGGGAACATATATCGGCACTTCGACCGTGGGGTCAATAAAATACCCTGTACCGCCTGACCACATACGGTAATTTTCATTGTACGCCTGGGGTGGTGAGGCAGAAGTAGCAAAATCAAATGGCTCACCCTGGCAACTATGTTCATCAGAACCGGCAAAGGCATAAGCTCCCTGGACAATATAAATGCTCATCATAGATGTATCATTTGAACACGGAGCCATACCGTATGCTACCATATATAGATCTACAATAATGTTGAATTCATTGCCTGCCGGGGTATAAATAGGAGCTAATAAAGTTGGATCATTAAAAGTACCCTGGCCTCCATACCAATATATGGAAGTATAGTTAAAGGCTATAGGAGGGTTATTAAGTGTAGACAGGTCAAAAGGAACGCCCTCGCAGGAGGTCGTGTCCTGGCCTGCATATGCATCAGGCAATGGGTTTACCTGAACAACGGAAAAGTTGGTATCAGAACAACCCAAACTGGTATTGATGATCAATTCTACAGTATATATGCCAGATGCGGAATAAATATGGGTTGTGTTCTGAAGATTTGAGGTGGACCCATCTCCAAAATCCCACTGCCAGGAAATTATTGATCCAGAGCCTGGTGTTGAGATATCAGTAAAAAATATTATGAATCCTTCACAGGCAGGATTGGGAGTAACAATAAAGTTTGATGTGCATTGAGCGTGAACATTTTTACTTCCTGAGAAAACTAAAAACAGGATCAAAAACTGTATGAATAGATTTTGTATAATATTTTTAGCCCTCATATTGGTTAATGAGTTGGTTTATACTACAAATATATAACAAATAGAAGTATAGAGTGGGGGTGATGGAGATTGGTCACCGGATACCAGTTCCCGGGTTCCTTCAACGTTCTTATTCTTATTCCCTGCTCCTCTGTTCTCTATTCTTAAGGTGACTTAACAACCTTAGCCGTATAAACCATATCACCAACAGTCATTTTAATAATATAAATCCCGGCTGCCACGCCCCCGCCATCCCAGCGGAGCTGATGTATTCCCTGGTCATAGGTTTTGTTAGCGATGGTAGAAATGTGCATGCCCCGGTTGT
>JAGLEK010000066.1 GCA_023145125.1 Bacteroidales bacterium
TTATATCCTTTCCACCCATAAAACGCAAGATAAACATAACATATCACCGGCACAAAGAAGGAGGCATGTACCCCATAAGCATCCGCTGCCATGCCCTGAAATACCGGCACGATGGCACCGCCGAGTATCATCATCACCAGCAAAGAAGAACCCTGGCTTTTGAACTTACCCAGGCCCTCGATGGAAAGTGTAAAGATATTCGACCACATGATGGAGTTGAACAGGCCGATCCCGATCACAGCCCACATGGCTACCTGTCCTTTGTTAAGCAAGGCAACAATAAGGAGGGCAATTGCAATCAGGGCAAATATCAACAAAGTACGATGTGGCAATGATCTTCCGGCCATGAACGCGATCAGGTTTGCGACCAGGAAGATACCATAGATCAGGGCATGATCGATGCCATTAAAATACCATATCACCAGGAATGCGGATGCCGGCACTGCCAGCATCAACAGATACTTAAGGCCTTTATCTTTCATCCCGCTCAGGGAAATAGCCCCCAGGAACCTGCCTATCATCAGCCCTCCCCAGTAAAAAGCCACATATTTGCTTGCATCAACCTCTCCCAACCCTGCAATGCTTTCCAATCCGAGGTAGCTGATAAGGATACTGCCGATGCTCACCTCACCACCTACATAAAAGAATATGGCCAGGGCACCGAAAACAAGGTTTGGATGGCGCAGGGCTCCTGCTGTCCTTTCAATGACATCACCGGCAGTAACCCTTGGAAGGTGTGAAACCTTGATAAGCACGGCCAGTAACAGGAACATCCCGGTAAAGATCATATATGGGATCTTAACAGCATCAGCCCCATCGATATTTGGCCCGGCAAAATATTTAAAGATCAAAAAACCACCTATCAGCGGCCCTATCGTCGTACCTAAAGAATTAAAACCCTGCGATAAATTCAGCCTGCTCGAGGCCGACTTCTCAGAACCCAATATGGCCACATATGGGTTGGCTGCAATCTGGAGAAGGGTAAATCCAAGTCCCATTACAAACAGAGCAGCAAGGAAAAAGCCATACATCTTGAATTCAGCGGCAGGATAGAAAAGAGCGCTCCCGGTAGCTGAGATCAGCAAGCCTGCCAGTATACCATTCTTGTATCCGATCCTGCTGATCGGGTCTCCTCCGGTGATGGAGATAAAGAAATAAATTACCGATCCGACAAAGTAAGCCATAAAGAAGGCAAACTGTACAAACATAGCCTGTGTATGGTTGAGGTCAAAAACCCCTTTTAAATAGGGTATAAGGATATCGTTAAGGACTGTCATGAACCCCCACATAAAGAACAGTCCCGTTACTACCACGAAAGCTACAGTATAGCTTGTTGTTTTCTGTAAATTTTGTTCAGCAGGCATTGGTGTTTGGTTGAATTGGTTGTTTAGCTAAAATAAGTCTTTTTTAAGTTCTAAGGCATCTTCAGCGACAGGCTTACCCTAACCGGCAGATGATCGGACGGAAAAAAGCCTCCGGCATTATCGGAGATGATCTCGTATGTATCCACACTAAAGTGTGTACTGATAAAAATATGGTCGATGATGTCGCCCTTCGTAAGGTCGGCCGGGAAGCCAACGAAAGTTGTACCCGAAGCTGAATTCTTCTCAATTGCCGCCAGCCTGGAATCCGTAAACAGCTCGGAAAGTATATTTATAGGATCGGAGCCGGGCCCGCAATTAAGGTCTCCCATAATGATAACTGGCTCGAGACGGGCAATATTGCTGATACTATCGGCCAAAAGGCTGGCGCTTTTCATCCTGGCTTCTTCCCCTACATGATCAAAATGAGTGTTGAAGACAAAATACTCGTAACCCGTGGGTATCTCCTGAAGTTTTATCCAGCTAACCATGCGTGTGCAGACAGCATCCCAACCTTTGCTTCCGGGTTCCCCGGGTTTTTCCGACAACCAGAATTGCCCTTCACCGGTCAGCAAGAACCTGTCCTTTTTAAAGAACACCGGCACATATTCCCCTATACAGACACCATCATCCCTGCCTGCGCCCGACCATCCATAACCGCTGAGTGCTTCGTCAAGCTCATCCATTTGTCCTTTGAGGGCCTCCTGAATACCAAGGATGTCCGGATCGTACTTTTCGAGCAGCCAGAAAACCATCTCCTTCCGGCTGTCCCAGGCAAACATGCCATCACCGGGGTTTTCGTAACGAATGTTGAAGGTCATGACTTCAAGGTTTTCCCTCTCGGGGGCCGAGCAGGAGAGGATACATAACAGAGAAGCCAGGAAGACGATTTTTTGTTTAATTATAAGTATCATATATGCTTTTTATTTTGATCATTAGAACTAATGCACCTATTTCTGCCTCGCCAATAAACCTGACTTTGCGTGTTTCACCGGCTGCCATATCAAAGAAATTATCTTCAAACCGGCCATCCAGCCTCTCTGCTTCAAGAAATACCTGTCTGGCCAATTTTTCTGCATGAATGCTAATTTCAAGGCCGGATTCGGTTTCAAGCACTTCAAACGATAGTCCGGGGTCCGGCAGATCCAGGTCTTTCGTAGTAGCGAAGTACAGGAAATAATTTGATATTTCCTCATCACCCTGAAACAACCTGGCAACAAAGACCAATTCCGCTAAGCTTTTACCATCATCAGGAACAGAGAAGATCTCAGTGTTGCTCTGTGGGGGTAGTTCGGGTAATTCCTCCCATTGGCCTATGATATTTCCGTTCATATCCTGAAGCTTGCAAAGCAGCTTCACCTCATGTCCCTGTGTATGATCATTTAATGCAGCAACCTTAATACAGTCATCCACTCTGGCAGCAACGATCATGACAGGAGCATACGCTCTTTTAACATGATAATGCAGAGCCTTCCATCTTCCATAATAATCGAGCCCTGACCATGATGTTACCGGCCAGCAGTCGTTCAATTGCCAGTATAAAGTACCCATGCACCAGGGCTGGAAAACGCGATGGGCATAGAATGCCTGTGCCATCCCCTCTGCCTGCAGCACCTGGCTTATATATACATAGTCCTCGAATTTTTCAGGCACAATAAACTCCCTTTCCATGTATTTTTGGATCAGTTCGGTGCCGCGGGGATGTTTTTGATGAGATTCAAGAATACTGGTTACTGGTTGCTGGCCGCCTGTCCTGAGCGAAGCCGAAGGGCTGGTTGCTGGTAGCTGGTTGCTGGTCCCGCCGAAAGAAATGATGGTTTCCATTGGCGGCATTCCCTGAAACCCATACTCACTCATAAATCGTGCAATCTTTAATCGATACATCTCAAAAGGTTCTTCGCCCCACCATACGCCCCAGTAGTGAACGTCGCCCTGCGTATAAGCTTCTGGCCTGCCCCAGCCGGTCATTGGTGAGGAAGGCCGGTAGATGGTTCGCGGATCATATTCTTCCACTACTTCAGGGAGGATGTTATGAAATACCTCCAGGTAATCATTCCACACCTTTGCCGAATCTTCTTCAGAATAACCCAGCTGTTCCTGCCAGCCCCAGTTGTGCCAGCCTTCATCCACTTCATTGTTTCCGCACCAGAGGGCGATGCAGGGGTGATTCGACAGGCGGGTGACGTTATCGATAGCTTCAGCCTTTACGTTCAATAAGAATTCCTTATCTCCCGGGTACATATTGCAGGCAAACATAAAATCCTGCCATACCAGGATGCCGTTCTTATCGCAGAGGTCATAAAAAATATCATTCTCATAAAAGCCACCGCCCCAAACCCTCAACATGTTCATGTTGGCATCTGCCACCGACTCAATAAGTTTCTCGTAGCGGGCAGTATCCACCCGTGAAAGGAAATTATCCTGTGGCACATAATTGGCACCTTTCATGAAAACCGGAAGGCCGTTCACACTGAAATAGAACGACTCACCATATTCATCCGGTTCGCGGATGAGCATGATCTCACGGATGCCAAAATCAGTTAGCGTTTCATCAATATTGCCACCGCCAATGACTTTGGACCTGAGCGAATACATCTTTTGATCACCCAGCCCGGCAGGCCACCAGAGTTCCGGGTCTTCGATCTCTGTATAGAATTGAATTATGTTCATCCCCTTTCTGAGCTCAGTCTTCGCAAAGGCCATCCTTTGCCCGTCATCTTCATTAAACAATTGCACCCTTACTGAATGTTCAGCATCCGATTCAATGCTAAGCTGCACATTAACAAGGAGGGGATTATCATCAATCGGGCCATGCTTAACATGCACCCTGTCGATCCTGAAATCATTCCAGGCATTGAAGTAAACAGTTTTCCATATCCCGCAGGTGATAAATTCAGGTCCCCAGTCCCAGCCGAAATGATAAGGTGATTTACGTGTAAAGGCCCTGTTATCGGGCAGTTTATAGGGAAGCCCGGCAGCTTTTTCCTCATTGATCTCCCCCGGAGGGGAAAACACGACCGTTAATTGATTTTTTCCATCATGAATAATGCCGGCAACATCAATTTCCCAGGTACGAAACATATTATCAGCAGAAATAATGAGAGAATCATTAAGGTAAACTTTCGCGTAGGTGTCAAGTCCTTCAAAAACCAATTCTATATTATTCTTTTCGAGAATATGTTCCTCCGGGACGAAGACTTTCGAATAGATCCATGAGGTTTCCCCTATCCACTGAAGATTATTCTCGTTATCCCCGTAGAACGGATCTTCGATGAGGTCATTTGCGAAAAGGTCGGTATGGATACATCCCGGCACTTCGGCTTTGTAGATTTCATCTTCTCCCGCCTGTTTAAATGTCCAGCCTGTAATTGGCTCCGTTTCAAGCCTGTGATCGGGCCCGCAGCCTATCAATATCAAGATGATCAAGATCAGGAAAAAGTTTTGTTTCATGGTTTATTTATTTGCCAGTTCGACGATCTTTCTGATTCTATCGGGATCTGTAAGCCATTGGTCGTATTCAGGAACGGTGACATTGTCGCCCATGGATACCTCCGGGTTCCTGAAGGTCATATTCCCGGGATAGAGGCTGAATCCCGTGACATGAAATTCGGTTGCACCCGTTTCTCTTTTTACGTTAATGATGGTCTCCTCATTCACACCGCTTCCGGGCATGACCATGATACGTCCGCCTGCCTTTTCAATGACTTCCCTGATCAGTTCACTGCCTTCAGGAGCTTTGTTCTTTCCGCCGCTGGTCAGGATGCGATCCACCCCGACCCCGATCAGGTCTTCGAGGGCCCTGAACTTATCCACTGTCATGTCAAATGCACGATGGCAGGTAAATCTCATTTCCCCGGACAGTTCCTTCAATTCAGCCATTCGTCCGACATCAATGCTGCCATCCGGCAGCAGTATACCTGCAACAATGCCGTCGGCCCCAATTGCTTTGGCTGCTTTCACATCTTCTTTCATGATCTCGAATTCAAGATCCGAATAGCAAAAGTCACCTCCGCGGGGGCGGATCATCACAAATAAGCCGATAGTAAGTTTCTCCCGGGCCAGTTTTATGGCACCAGGGCTGGGTGTAGTACCACCTTCAACAAGGTTATCGCAAAGTTCAACACGCCCGGCGCCCCCGGCTTGAGCATTTATAGCAGATTGGACGGAGGTAACGCAAGCTTCGATAAGAATATCAGGCATGGCATATGAGATTTAAATACGAAAATACTAAATCCCGTGGTTTATACTCCAAACTACAAAATCCAAATAAACTTCAAAATTCAAAATATAAATTAATGTGTCCGATAAAAGGGTAAGGCTACATACAAATATATTGTACTTTTGAGTGTTGCTTGACAAAATAACAGAGGCGTCAGTATATCGGGGTGATGAGGAGAGACAATAAAAGAGAATAAACCAATAAGGAGGCCGAACATGATGAGTAAGAGAAGTACTACAGTAGTAGGAACTATCTTATTTTTTTTGATTGCATCCAATTTCAGTTTTGCCACAAACTACTACGTGGATGCAAGCAATGGTAGCGATGATAATTCAGGGACTTCGCAATATGCAGCGTGGAAATCAATATCCAAAGTTAACAGCAGTATATTTCTGCCCGGGGATTCTATATTGTTCAAGCGGAATGAAAGCTGGCGAGAGCAGCTTGTTGTACCATCTTCCGGTGAGGAAGGAAACCCCATTACTTTTGGAGCTTATGGGGTAGGCAATAAACCTTTGTTTTTAGGCTCTAATGCTAAAAGCAATGCAAGTGACTGGACAAACCTGGGTGCAAATAAATGGGCCACTGCCGTTGGATCGTTTCCGAAACTTCACTGGAGGTCTGTCGGTTTCCTGCTGATGGGTCTGGAAATCCAGGAAAATGTGGGAACATGGGTGGAAAATGAAACAGACCTGGATCAGAAAGGCGAATTCTGGTGGGAAGAGGTAAACGAAAGAGTTATCCTGTATTCCCCTCAAGGCAATCCTGCCACAGTATTTGGCACCGTGGAAATCGCGCACCGCCACAGTTGTTTTCTTCCGGAATTTAAAGATTACCTTGTCATACAGGATTTAGCATTCAAATACAGTAATGGCGCGACCATAATGCCCAATGCATGCAACCATATTCTCATTCAGCGTATTGAAGCATCTTATTCAGGCGGAGGCCATGGGTCAACAACCCGGGCAGGAGATGGTATTCCTCCTCATGGTAAATCAAGTTATATTACAATCAGGGATTGCAATATTTCACAAATATTTGACACGGGTATCGGCCCCCAGTTGTATCCTAAAGATACAGTGGTAATGCACGACATTACAGTAGAAAACTGTACGCTTGACAGGTGCGGGGTAGGTATAAGCATTTGTGCTCATGGGGCTATAGCAGCTGAAATTTATAATGTATTTTTCAGGAATAATATCATCACCAATTCCGGATATGGATGGAGTGGGATAATAGACAATAATTCGAGAGGCAAAGGGATTAGTATAAAGGAAAAACAAGGAGAAATCCAGGCTGATGTTCACGATATTTACATTGAAAACAATGTTATTGACACTTATGCATTTCGGGGAATAAATGCGTATCAGGGCAACTTCAACATCACAGGAAACATTGTCAAAAACGGCATGG
>JAGLEK010000067.1 GCA_023145125.1 Bacteroidales bacterium
GTACTTGATGCGGGGGCGATCCTGGAAGATGATTCCCAAAACGGGCTTGCCCACTTTTGTGAGCATATGTGCTTCAATGGCACTAAAAACTTTGAGAAGCACGACATCATTAACTATCTCCAGTCTATAGGAATGAAATTTGGTCCGGAGATCAACGCCTTTACAAGCCACGACAATACCACGTACATGCTTCAGAAGGTTCCGACTGATGAGCAGACCAACGTGGATACTGCACTTATGATACTGTATGATTGGGCCTATAATGTTTCTTTTGAAGCTGAAGAGATAGATAATGAAAGAGGCGTGATACATGAGGAATGGAGAACACGGCGCGGTGCCATGTTCCGCCTTATGACAAAATCGCAGAAGGTCATGTTCAGGGGATCAAAGTATGCCGAAAGGGATGTGATCGGCGATATTGATATCATCGATAACTGTGAGTACGAGGAACTGCGAAGGTTTTATCATGATTGGTACCGTCCCGACCTGCAGGCTGTGATCGCAGTAGGTGATTTTGATGCTGCTGAAATGGAAGCACATATCACCACATTGTTTTCTCAGGCCCCCAAACGGGAGAATCCCAAACCCAGGGAGGTTTTCCCTGTTCCGGATCACACGGAAACATACGTGAGCATCGAGACCGACCCTGAGGCGCAATATAACATGATCCAGGTGTACTGGAAGCATGATCCTGATCCCGCCAGGAATATGGCTTATTACCGTGATGGCATGGTGCAGGAACTATACAGCATAATGCTGAATGCACGCCTGGGAGAGTTGACCTTACAGGATGATCCTCCATTTATTTTTGCAGTTTCCATGTATAATAATCTGGTACGCAGCAAAGACGCATATATCGCTTTTGCGATAGCATCAAATGACAATATCATGGACGCCCTTGAAGCTGTACTTACTGAAAATGAGAGGGTAAAGGTCCATGGATTCACCGGGACAGAGTTGGAAAGGGCCAAAGCTGATTACCTGAGTGGGATTGAAACCCGGTATAAAGAAAAGGACAAGCAGGAGTCGGCTACCTATGTATGGGAGTACTATAGTCATTTCCTGAATGATGAACCGGTGCCGGGCATCGAATACGACTTTGCTTTCGTCAGTGAAGTGTTGCCCGGCATTAAGCTGGAAGAACTGAATGACCTGGCATTAAAATGGATTACCGACGATAATCGTGTGATAGCCATAGCAGGGCCGGAATCGGAAGAGGTACAAATGCCGGTAACTGAAGAGGTTCTTGCATTGGTTGCAGCGGTGGGGAATAAGGATCTCGAAGCTTATGTGGACAAGGTTTCTGACGCTCCACTGGTAGCGGAAATACCTGCACCGGGTACCATCGAAAAGAAAAGCAAGGATAAAAAACTGGGTACAACAAGCTGGGAGCTGTCAAATGGTATTAAGGTGATCTTCAAACCTACCAATTTCAAGGATGATGAGATCCTGATGAGCGCATACAGCTTTGGTGGAACCAGCCTCTATGGCCTGGATGACCTGATATCGGCCCAGAACAGTGTCGGTGTTATCAACATGAGCGGACTGGCAAGTTTTGATGAAATTGAACTCCAGAAAAAGCTGTCAGGAAAGATCGTAAGTGTGTGGCCATACATAGGTGAAACATCCGAAGGCTTTAATGGTGAGTGTTCACCGGAGGACTTCGAAACCATGATGCAACTCGTGTATCTGTACTTTACACAGGCACGCAAGGATGAAACAGCATATAATTCATATCAGAACATGATAAAAGGTATTCTATCCAACCGGGCCAACAATCCTTCTTCAGCCATGCAGGATACTTTGATGGTTACCATGGCGAATTATAATCCACGCGTCAGGCCTCCTACTGTTGAATTGCTGGATGAGATCAGCCTGAAAAAGCTTTTCTACATTTATAATGAAAGGTTCGGCGATCCCGGCAGCTTTACGTTCTACTTTGTTGGAAATGTAAACGCTGAAGAGCTTGAACCATATATCCTGACATACCTGGGCGGACTTCCTGTTGTGAAACGTAATGAAACATGGAAAGATAACGGTGTGAGGCCTCCCGATGGTACCGTCGAGAAAACAGTGACAAGGGATATGGAAGTGCCGAAAGGGACTGTCAGCATTAATTTCACCAGTGTTTATGATTATGACAATGCCATGGCCCGAATGGAACTGTCGACACTTTGTGATATCCTTGACATCCGCTATACTGAGACAATCCGTGAAGAGCAGGGGGGGACGTACGGTGTTCGTGTCAGCCCCAGGCAGGTGCATTATCCCTGGGAACACTATGTTGTGAGGATCTCCTTCGACTGTGATCCCGAAAATGTGGATAAGCTGAAAGCGATCGTATTTGAAGAGATCGGGAAACTGAAAGCTGAAGGCCCACAGGATAAAGACCTGAACGGTGTGAAAGAAAATCTGCTTAAATCCAGGGCGGAGCGGCTCGAACAAAACAACTTCTGGCTGAATATGCTTAAAAACCTGGATTATCACCAGGGAGACCCCAAAGGGATCTTTAAATATGATGATATGGTGAACAGCATGACGAAAGAAAACCTGAAAGATGCGGCAAACAGGTTCTTTAACGTGGATCATGTCGAGGTGATCCTTCTTCCGTCAGATAATTGACCCCAGGGTTG
>JAGLEK010000068.1 GCA_023145125.1 Bacteroidales bacterium
ATATCGGATTTCGGATATCGGATATTAAGGTGTAATTTCCCCTACCTTGTTTACGATTAAATTAACAACGTAAATCTCCAGAGATTCCCCGGATGATGATGATCTGAACCAGAGGTCAACAGCATCACCTGCTTCTAATTCGATCAATCCACTTGCTGCGCCGGATGCAATGTCTCCCGAAGCAAGGAGTTTTTCCAATAAACGAACCCTTGTTTTGGTAGCGACAGAACTTCCATTTGGCGTTTTGAAGATCGCCGCTTCAATCTGAGAGTTATTGGTTCCGGAATATGAGGTGCAGAATTCTACCTTATATAATCCTGCTTCACCCGCAATTATCGTGGCAGGATCCGAAGCAGGAATATTTATAGTTGTAGTCATTGAACCAAAGATCTCTCCCTGAATAGCTTCAACCCATGGGTAATATGCAGAAGAAGATGTTAAGGAAATCGTTGAAGGAGATCCTAAGTTATTATTCTCATATAATTCAGCAGCCTGATACATGTCTGTGAATATGTTTTGAATAATCTCATTGGTTTCACCCATTATCAGGTTCCACTGGCTGTCAGACCAGTAATAAAATCCGATTGGGATCTCCGGCGAATCAAGCTGATTGAAGATTAAAAGTCCATCGACGGGATTATCAACGGGAGTCGAAGCATTCCCAACCTCCGTAATGTCCATTCGCGGGATCAGCAATCCTTTATTACCCGAACTGACATCGAGAATAGCACATTCTTCAGCAGCTAAGCCGGTTGTGTTGATCGCAACCTGCGAATATCCGGTAATAACTGAAAATAGAAATAGTAAAATAAAAAAAAGGTCCTTTGTTTTCATAATCGTGTAATTTGGGGTTACAAAGGCCTTAAAAAGAAGAGTGATTTGTTTATACGTCTGAACTATTAACCCAAACGCAGTGCAAATATATCACCTACCAGGTAATTAAACAAATAATTTAAGAAAAATTTAACATCTTTAGGTATTTATACCAGGGGTATTGGCTTACAAGGCAACAATACCATGCCTTTGCTAGGAATAAGAGCAGTCGATATAAATTGGGGAAAACAGTAAAAAACCCTTTTAAAAAGGAAGTTTAATACCTTTCGCCCCGCGGATAGATCTTCCAGTACACCCCAACGCTATAGTTGAGGTATTGCAAAATGTTTATTTCATTCTGGTTATAAAAGGCCATCTGGTAGCGCAGCTTCACGTTGAAGCCCCAGGTCCTTTCAATGCCCATGGGGATGCGGGTACCCACTTCCGGGGCCAGGGCAAAACGCCAGGATGTTTCTTTGAACTCATACTTCCCTATCTGGGCGTTCTGGTCGACATACATCGTACCAACACCTAAGCCAATGTAGGGTGCAAACATGCCTCCCTCCTCTTCATCAACAAAATAGTATTTGGCATTTGCCATCAAGGAAATAACATAGAACTCTTTCCAGGCATTTGCGGTAACGGAGCCTCCATCGAAGTTCCAGGTGTGCCGTTCGTCTTTTTCATAGAACCCGTTCCATTCAGCCGTACCTCCAACAGTGATCCTGCTATTCAGGTACCAGTCAACCGAGCCGCTTAATCCGCGAAACGAGGTCTTACTGATAAAATTACTCATATCGCCCAATGGCGTGGCAAGTTCATAACTTAAACTGTAGATAGACTGGGAAAACCCGCTTACTGCTGCAGCCAGTATGATCAGGGAAAGTATTATCGTTTTTTTCATAATCAATATCTTATGCCGTCATTATTTATAAAGGTAAGGTGATTGGGCAAAAGCCTCATCCGTTCCGCGAACGGCCCTTTCCTGGTTATAGGTATTGTCGTCGGTGGTAATGCCTTCGATCGTGGACTGCCAGTTGATCTCCAATGTAGGAGGATTGTCGCCTGGTTGCGGATCAGGATTATTTTCGTTCCATTCGATCACAGCGAGGTATGAGGCAGCATCCAGCATTTCATAAACAACGGTTCCTGTATAAGAGGAAATAGTTACAGGGATCCCGGACGGATACCAGGGATAATAAGGATACCATCCGTAGTAATAATTGGAACTTTTATAGTATCCCCAGCCCCAGCCGTATCCGGGGTAGCCCCACCACCAGCCCGTACCATAATAGACTGTTTCATCAGATTCCGTCATCAGCACCGTTGGTAAAGCTATGAAACCTGCTTCTTCGATAGAATCTACCTCTGTGTATCCCAATTCTATAAAGCGTCCTTTCAGCAACTCAAGTATTTTATCAGAGGTTCCTCCGCTCTCATAAAATTTCGCTACTTCACTATCACTCAGATAATTCGTTTTCAGTACAGCAGAATCCGGCATAATAAAAGTATTGTACGAATTGAAATCAAATTCAGTATGGTAATACGTTACTGTCATGTCCGTGTCATCATAGGTCTTTGGAGGATCCTTATGGCAACTGGCTGCGATAAATGCTACAGCAATGACAAGGATGAAAATCTTTTTATTTTTCATGCTAATTAAAGTTTAGTGTGGCAAAAATAGGAAAAGATAAATAAATGCACCCCTTTTTTCATAATTTATCAACACAAGTCATATCCTCCTGAAAATTCATGTAGTTTTATTTCCTTTTCCATTTTATTAATCCAAATAATAATAATCATGGGGGGCTTATTCGGAACAATCTCTAAAAACGACTGTGTAACAGACCTTTACTACGGCACCGACTATCATTCACACCTGGGAACCAAAAAGGGCGGCATGGCTGTGGTAAATGATATAGGTATCAAGCGCGGCATCCATAACCTTGAAAATTCATATTTCAGAACAAAATTCGA
>JAGLEK010000069.1 GCA_023145125.1 Bacteroidales bacterium
CTAACAGAACTGGAAGCAGAAAGGCAGCAGGCATATAACACTGCCATTGCCCAGGCCGACAGCTACTACGACATGGGCAACTACCGCAATGCAAAAGGTGCCTATCAGACTGCTGTTACTATCAAGTCCGACGAAAGCTATGCCAGGGAAAGGCTCGATGAGGTTACCATGCTGTATATGGCAGAGGTGGAATTGCTAAAAGTGGAATACCGTAAGGTGATCGCAGAAGCTGATAACTACTTCAGGGAAAAGATCTACGACGGAGCCATCGAGAATTACAGGATAGCATCCGGCATTCTTCCTGATGAGACATATCCGGGCAAGATGATATCCAGGATCACCAGGATCATCAACGACAATGCCATCACCGATGTGAATAAACTGGCACAGATCATTCCTAATAATACCGATAAGCGATTCCCGTTCAGTGAACTTCCGGTTAATGTAAGGAAAGAGAACTACATACTCATCAAAGCCAGGAATGTGAGCGATCACGACTTCAAGATGCTTGTGAACTTCGGGCGCGATAACAGCAAGAATGGCGGAATTGTTCTTAAGGTACCCAAAGGTGAGATGAGCAGGGATTACATCATCCGTATCGGTGCCCTGTATAAATGGTTCAGCGAAGACAATAACTGGTTAGGCATTTATCCTGAAGGGGGCGATATCGAGGTTGCCCTGATCCGCATTTCAAAATCTGACTAAAATGGAAAATTACTTTGACAAATACAGGAATAACACCATCGGTCACGACCTTGAATTCAAGACAGCATACGGCATGCAAAAGCTCATATATGCAGACTGGATAGCCAGTGGCAGGCTTTATGGCCCTATCGAGGATAAGATCAGGAATACAATCGGGCCATGGGTGGGCAATACACATACAGAGACAAGTGAAACAGGCACCTTGATGACCAAGGCCTACCACTATGCCCATAAGTTCATTAAGCAGCATGTAAATGCCAGTGAAGATGATGTGATCATCACAACCGGTTTTGGCATGACTGCCGCTGTGGTAAAATTCCAGCGGATCCTGGGAATGAAGCAATGCGGGCTGCTTACCGGATCCGATTGTTTGCAGGAGAAAGACAGGCCCGTTGTTTTTGTCACCCATATGGAACACCATTCAAACCATACATCATGGTTTGAGACCATGGCCGATGTGGTTCAGTTGCAACCCGACAAAGACCTGCTGGTCGATCTGGACGAACTTCGTGCCCAACTGGAAAAATATAAGGACAGGGAAATGAAGATCGGTGCTTTTACGGCCTGCTCCAATGTTACAGGCATTGAAACCCCGATACATGCCATGGCTAAGATCATGCATGAGCATGAAGGGTATTGCTTTGTGGATTATGCTGCATCCGCCCCTTACGTGGATATCGATATGCACCCTGATGACCCGATGGAGAAACTTGATGCCATCCTATTCTCACCGCATAAGTTCCTCGGGGGGCCCGGAAGCTCAGGTGTGCTGATATTTTGCAAGAGCCTTTATAACAGCCATACCCCTGATCAGCCGGGTGGAGGTACCGTAGACTGGACCAACCCATGGGGTGAATATAAATATATTGATGATATTGAAGCCCGTGAGGATGGCGGGACACCGGGATTCCTGCAGGCGATCAGGACTGCCCTTGCGATCAAGCTGAAGGAACAGATTGGCACTGAAAAAATGCGCATGCGGGAGCAGGAGCTCGTTAACATCGCATTTGAGAAATTCAGTGATATCCCCGGACTGCATATCCTGGCCGATAATGTGAAGGAAAGACTGGGGATCATCTCATTTTATCTCGTAAATATTCATTTTAACCTGGTGGTGAAGCTCCTTAACGACCGATGGGGTATACAGGTGCGTGGCGGATGTGCCTGTGCCGGCACCTATGGACACTTCCTGCTGGATGTAAGCCATGAGAAATCTAAACATATCACCGACCTTATCAGCAGTGGCGACCTGTCGGAAAAACCCGGCTGGATACGTGTTTCCCTCCACCCTACCATGACCGATGCGGAACTGCATATCATCACAGATGCCCTGAAACAGATCAGCCGGCACCATGAGGAATGGGCCAAAGATTACATTTATAATGTCAATACCAATGAGTTCAGGCATAAAGATGAACCGGAAGATAAAACGG
>JAGLEK010000007.1 GCA_023145125.1 Bacteroidales bacterium
ATCTTCGACCAGCCCGGCTTAATTTTGATCATAATATTGATCTATGTGTTCCTGCCTGAGTTCAATGGTTTTTATCAGCTTGATATCTTCCGCAGAGGTACCGATCAGTATCTTGTATTTGCCCGGATCGATGGTCCGGCTGCTGCTTTCAGCATCATAGTATTCAAATGAGTTGTATGGTATCGATATGGCTACCGTTTTCTTCTGCCCGGGAAAGAGGGTGACCATTTTAAAGGCTTTAAGATCCTTTTCAGCTACCCCCGCATCGCTTTCAGGATTCCGGACATAAAGCTGCAGGGTTTCCGTGCCTGCCCTGTCACCCACATTGCGGATCTCGACGGTGGCTGTCCATCCGCTGCCGTCGCGGCTTCGTTTCATCATCAGCTTGCCGATCCCGAAAGTAGTGTATGACAAGCCATGGCCAAAGGGAAAGCGGGCATCGAAATTCTGGTTTTCATTCATGGCCCAGGTAAAAGGCAGTTTTCCATCCGGGTTAATCTGTCCGAACAACACTTCTGCGATCGTAGTACCGCTTTCCTGTTTCGGTGTCCATGCCTGAATGATGGAGGGGATGTCGAAGGCCCATTCTTCAATGTCTACGGCAGAACCCGTTTGTAAAACGACAATGGTATTCGGATTGGCATTATAGACTTCCCTGATCAGCTTTGATTGTTCGGGGATGATCTTGCTAATGGAAATGCCGCCATCAGGCTCATAGATAAATGCTTGCTCTACAAAATATACGACCACATCGGCCCGGCGGGCTTTTTCTACGGCTTCCTGTATGAGGAATTCTTTCAAGTATTCGAAACCAAATTTGACCAGGGACGGACCTCCGTCAGAGAAATAGTCGATCTGCAGATTATATGATCCTCCCTTCTCAATATTTATCCAGGCAGAATCGATGCGGACAGGACCTGCTTCCCAGGCATCTATTATCAGTTTGCCATCGAGATACAGCCGGCATCCATCATTATGAATCAGTTTCACCTTAATGGGCCCATGCTGCGGGATGAGTGTACCATCCCAGCTGACGGAGAAGGCTGAAGAATCAATTTGAGGATAAGGGATGTCGTTCCCCCAGTAGAAATCGATCTGTTTGTCGGTAACGAATTTTGCCGGTGTTCCCGAGGCCTTCAGGTTATTATAGTACTTGGCCGAAAAACCATTCACTCCCTGTCCAATATATACAACAGAGGAGTCGATTGCCTTAATATCGTTCATCTTATTTACTCCGGGGACGGAATAGATAAATATGCTATCGCCCAGTAGCTTTTCAACATCCTCGTACTTTGCCCCGATCAAGGCAATGGAGTTGATCTGTCCGGCATCCAGAGGAAGGAAGCCACCGTGGTTTTTTAATAATACAAGTTCTCCGGTAGCATCCATGAATTCAAATACAGTTTCATCGGTTACAGCTGTATATATACCATCATTAGTATCATTGGGTTGCAAGCCGATATCCTGTGCCTGGAGCAGGCATGGAAATAAAAGAAAGAATACAGGGATGCAATGCGCAAAAAGTTTCATCATATCGTATTTACTTATCAGGGCGTAGTTAAAACGCATTTTCCGCCATAAAATTACAGTTTTTGTGTGAGAGAATGAAAGGAAGTATTTTCAGGATCAGCACTTTCCTTTTCTGAGCGAACAATATTGGGCTACCAATATGCCAAGCAACATCAGTCCGCAACCCAGTATCTCCCGGTTCCCCAGTTGTTCATTGAGCACCAGCCATCCGCCAATGGCAGCAAAAACTGCTTCAAGGCTGAGAATAATAGCAGCATGTGCCGGAGGGGCCTTTTTCTGCGCGATGACCTGCAGTGTATAGGCTATTCCAACAGATAAAATGCCCCCGTAAAGAATGGGAATTGTCGCCTGAATGATCCCCTCGAGGGTATTTGTTTCCACGGCCAGTGCCACAATGATGCTCAGCACCGAACACACCAGGTACTGTATCAAAGCCAGCTTGAGGGCATTCACTTTTGGCGACATCACCCCGATGATCACCACATGTGCAGCCCAGAATACGGCTCCGAACAGGACCAGCATGTCACCGAATACAAGGGTAAAGCTTTCTGTGACACTCAGGAAATACAAACCAAGCAAAGCAAGTATAGCAGCAATCCACACCGTGAAGTGTGGGAATTGCTTTCGAAATAATCCCAAAATAGGGACGAACACAACATATAGGCCGGTGATAAATCCGGCATTCCCGGCGGTGGTGTATACCAGGCCGTATTGCTGCAGTGTAGCACCGCCGAATACGGTGAGGCCGAGGATCATTCCGCCATAAATTAAATATTTGCTGCCAGCTGTTGGCTGTTGGCTGGTTGGCTGCTTAGTTTTTGATAAGAATATGAATGGGAGGATGACCATCGCCCCCAGGGCAAAGCGAATGCCGTTGAAGATGAACGGCCCTACATAGTCCATGCCCATGCGTTGGAAAACGAATGCCAGGCCCCAGATTAATGAGGTCAATAATAGAAGACTATCCGAACGGAGGGCGGTCTGTTTCATTAATAAATTTCAAATTTCACCCCTCGGCTTCGCTCAGGATGACAGGTTTCATATTACTAACTCCAAACTTCAAACATATTCACCTTCAGACACTACTCAATCACCACCTCATCAATAAATACCCATGAAGGGCCTCCGGCTCCCGGATGCCAGTCGGGGCATGGGCCCGGATTTTTGGCAATGATCTTCACATACCTGGCCTTCAGATCGGTGTAGGCCCTGCCAAAGTCCCTGACCATGGCTTCTTTTCTTTCCTGTGGAACAGCGTTCAGGAATTCTCCCATGTTCCTGTATTCCCCATCTTCTGTATCCGAAACAAGGTAGCTGATCTTTGATGGAAGGAATATCCATGTGGTTATATTTTGCAGAAATCTTACACTGATCACTTTTATTTCAGTGATCTCTCCGAGATCGATCACTATTTCTATGTCATCACCACTGAATCCCTGCCAGTTTCCGTCTCCGTAATGTACCGAACCACTGATGCCATTGACCAGTCCCTGCTCACCGCCGGCTTCATACCTTTCGCTGTATTTATGCTTATAAGAAACCGGCTTTCCTACCCCTTTATGAAGATTGATCTTTCGTGCCGAAACATGTCCTTTCATAATGCCATCGACAAAGGTCCGTGCCTTGATGCCGGCTGAAGCTTCAAGTTTAAAAAGGGTATCATAAACCAGGGCATCATCTCCGGGTTCACTACCATCGAGCGTATAACGGATCTCCGCATTGGGGATCTCGGTTTCCATGCTTATCATGAGAGCGCCGGCTTGCTCGTCATATTCTGGTGCTATTTCTACAGCAAAAATGGCATCACAATAGTTCACATCCAATATTTCAAGGCGAATCAGATGATTCTCCAGCTTTTTGATGAAACGCTCCCAGTCAATTCTTCTTTCTATCGACCAATCGACCTCTGCCAGGGCTATCATCCTTGGTACGGCCATATATTCAGCATACTCCGCTGTGGCAATATATTCAGTCCATACATTGCCCTGGGCTCCCAGGATATGCTTCTGCTCGGCATCATTAAGTACTGCGGGGACAGGATTATAATGATAAACATCTTTAAGGCTGGTAAAGCCGCCGATGGCCTTAGGTTGCGTGGCCGGATCTGCCTGATAATGGTCGAAATAGCAGAAATCCCCCGGGGTCATCACCACATCGTGGCCCATCTGTGCAGCTTCTATTCCTCCTTCTTCACCACGCCACGACATAACAGTTGCCTCGGGGGCAAGTCCGCCTTCAAGTATCTCGTCCCAGCCAATGAGTTTCCTTCCATGCTCATTCAGGAAGCTTTCCATGCGCTTGATAAAATAGCTTTGCAATTCATTTTCATCGGCAAGCCCTTCCTTACGGATCCTTGCCTGGCATTTCCTGCATTTCTCCCATCGGTCTTTAGGAACCTCATCACCCCCGATATGAATATATTCCCCGGGGAAAAGCTCCATCACTTCCAGTAATACGTTTTCAAGAAACTCAAAGGTCTTTTCATTGCCTGCGCAGTACACATCTTTCTTCACACCCCATATCGTAGCCACCTCAAATGGCCCTCCAGTACAGCTCAGTTCGGGATAAGCAGCGAGTGCTGCCACACTATGGCCGGGCATTTCAATTTCCGGTACTATGGTGATCTGCCTTTGGGCGGCATATTCAACGATCTCGCGGATATCGTCCTGGGTATAATACCCTCCGTAAACACTTCCGTCAGGCTCCGTTCTCCAGGCCGAGACCTCTGTAAGCTCGGGGTATTTTTTTATCTCTATCCTCCACCCCTGGTCTTCGGTGAGGTGCCAGTGAAAAACGTTCATCTTGTACATGGCCATCAGGTCCAGGTATTTTTTGATGAACTCCTTGGGGAAAAAGTGCCTGCATACGTCCAGGTGCATCCCCCTCCATTCAAAGCGCGGGTAGTCGTAGATATTGGTCGAAGGTATTTCAAGTTCTATGTCTTCAACCACATTATCACTCATAATATCTGGCGGAAGAAGTTGAAGCAAGGTTTGTATACCATAAAAAAGCCCGGTTGAGCTATTCGACTGCAATACTATTGAGCTTTCCCCTGAAACTTCCAGTTTATAGGCTCCCTCATCCCAGGCAGTATCTGCGTTGAAGGTGGTGATGACAATATCACCCGAAAAACTGGTTACATCCTCGTCGTCCCTGATCTCCAGCCTGTATCCTGCTGCCCGTTCCAGATAATCATTGAAATATTCACAAATGGCCACAACCTCCGCCTGGTCTGTCTGTGTAATGATCCGTGTATCCGGACCGATCTCAAATGATCCCGGCATTACATAGGCTCTGGCCGGCTGCGGAATGATGTTAATATCAGAGTTGGATGGGGGGTTGCAGGTGGTCAAGAACATAAAACCTGCAATAAGTAATACAATTTGCCTGGATTTCATCATGATGCTTTTTTTATTTGATGTAATATTCACTGTCGATCAATTCAAATTTTCCATCCCTGAAAAGGGCATAGTTAAAGCCCTTTTGGATAGCGTATGCACCGGTTTCCCCGGCTTTATTCACTGCGAGGTATCCGATCTGGAAGTTCTTATAATCGGGTATTTTCTGCACGATACGTTTGATCCCTTCCTCACAGGCTTCCCGTGGTGAGTATCCGTTCCGCATGAGTTCAACGAGCAGAAAAGAGCCAAGGGTTTTCAGCACAAGCTCACCCATCCCTGTGGCGGTGGCAGCGCCAACTTCATCGTCGGCATAAAGGCCGGCCCCTATCACTGGTGAATCCCCTACCCGGCCGTGCATCTTATATCCAAGGCCTGAGGTAGTGCATGCACCTGCAATATGATTGGCTTTATCGATGGCCAGCATCCCGATGGTGTCATGGTTCTCGATATTTATCACAGGTTCATATTCCGACCTGATCAGCCATTCCTCCCAGGCCTTTTTTGCCTTTTCGGTGAGCAGGTTTTCTTTCATAAAGCCATTTTTCAATGCAAACTGCAGCGCCCCTTCACCGGAAAGTATAACGTGAGGAGTCTTGTCCATTACCAACCTTGCAACAGATACAGGATGCATGATATGCTCAAGGAATGTGACCGAGCCACACTCACCATTCCCTTTCATGATGGAAGCATCAAGGGTTACATGCCCATCGCGGTCGGGTATCCCTCCATAGCCGACACTCATATTATTTGGATCGGCCTCCGGCACCCGTACACCCTGCTCCACCGCATCGAGTGCAGAGCCTCCGCCCTCAAGCACTTTCCAGGCAGCTTCGTTTGCTTCATAGCCATGATTCCAGGTAGAAATTACCATGGGAATATTACCTTTAACAGGAAAAACTGCATTCCCGGCCTTAAGCTTGTCCAGCCACGCTGGAATGGC
>JAGLEK010000070.1 GCA_023145125.1 Bacteroidales bacterium
TCGCGCAGGGCCCAGGAAGAGTAATCATATTCGATGCTTTCGATCTGCCGGATCTTTTCAGAAGTATCTCCGAAGATGCGGGCGAGCATCACAATAGTGAATTTTTTCCAGGCCTCCAGGTCAAAGTCTTTGATGTCCAGGCGCTCGATTTGTTTCCTTAATATGCCGATCTCTTTCTTCACCATAATAGTAGGGTTTTATTAATATGTTGCTGGTTACTGGCTGCTGGTTACTGGCAGGAACAAGAAACCAGTGACCAGTGACCAGTAGCAAGTAAGTAAAATTACTAAATTCGTTTTGAACAGAGCCCATTTATTTCTATCTTTGGGAGAAAGGCCTTGAGTAGAGGCTTATAACAACCCAAAAACAATATGGTTAGAGGCCGGCATAACCCATGTTATGTTATTGCAGCATATGTGCTTGCAATGTTGTTGCTGTTATCGGCAACCCCCTCCCCTCTTAAGGCCGCCAATCAAAAAAGTCAGATTGTTTGCTTTGTGTACCATCGTTTTGGTGATGAGCGATACCCTTCCACAAATATTCGAACTGAGGTATTCAGAGAGCAACTTGCTTATCTGAAACAGAACAATTTTACCGTCTGGACCATGGGGATGGCCGTTAATGCCATTCGCAACGGTGACGTCGTACCTCCAAGGACCGTGGTGCTTACAATAGATGACGGGTATCGTTCCTTTTATGAGAATGGAATGCCCTTACTGGAAGAATTCGGCTATCCGGCCACGCTCTACATCACTACGGCGAATGTTGGTAATCCGGACTTCCTCAACTGGCAGCAGATACTGGAATCCCAGCAAAGAGGGATCGAGATCGGCAACCACTCACATTCTCACGGGCATTTTCTGGATGCTGGTTCTGACGAGGAACGTAAAAGCCTGTTTATCTCCGACCTTGTTACAGCTCAAACCTTGTTCAATGAACATCTTGATTATACACCTGTACTTTATTCATATCCATACGGTGAATATGACGATGTGCTTGAGGCAGTATTGGAGGAAGCGGCATATATATCAGCCACCGCTCAATATTCCGGTGTATTATTCAAAGAATCAAACCTGTTTGAGATCCCGCGCTTTCC
Source organism: Bacteroidales bacterium (assembly GCA_023145125.1). Lineage (GTDB taxonomy): Bacteria > Bacteroidota > Bacteroidia > Bacteroidales > B18-G4 > B18-G4. The sequence goes on from JAGLEK010000070.1 coordinate 1,097, forward strand.
GATGGGCGGTCCCTTTGCCACCCTCAAGGGCTTCATCCAAAAATCGCAGATGCACCCCATGCAAGTGATAAACAAGGAGCCGGAGGGAGTAGTGATGCAACAGAACCCGCCAATGATGGTGATCACCCTGAATAGTAATTGCATCGATGCCGAAAATCTGCAATGTTTCGTCGATGGCAACCGCAACTGCATCATGGAGTTGCAGGAAGGGCCCGACTTCGTGCGATTGAAAGTTATTTCCCGCGATATGCTGTATGGCAGGCGGTCATTATATACCATTACCGCTCCCTCAAAAGATGGGAAGGGCTGGTGTTGGTATAGCCATGTTTGGGTGAATACGGAAGTTTCAGAAGAATGATGGGGACAGGGGACG
>JAGLEK010000071.1 GCA_023145125.1 Bacteroidales bacterium
CAGTCAATATCCATGAAGACCTGATCGAAGGTTGCAGGTATAACAACCGGAAATCGCAGCTTCAGATTTATAATCTTTATTACAAGGCCATGTATAACACCGCATTCAGGATCGTGAGAGACAGCGCAGAAGCAGAGGATATCATGCAGGAGGCATTTCTGACCGGTTTTCAAAAGATCGGCGATTATAAGGGAGATGCCAGTTTTGGCTCGTGGATGAAGAGGATCGTGATCAACAGGGCGATCGATAACTTAAAAAAGAAAAAGGAACAGATCTCACTGGAGGAATCCGGCATTGACCTGCCATCGGATGATTCAACAGAAAACTACCTGGAGATACTATCATATAAGATAGATCAGATCAGGACAGGAATCGAACAATTGGGTGATGACGACAGGACGGTTCTGAGTTTGTTCCTGCTGGAAGGCTATGACCATGAAGAAATATCCCAGGTGCTGGATATCTCGAACAATGCCAGTCGCACCCGTTATTCCAGGGCCAGGAAAAAGCTCAGGGAATTAATCAAACAACAGAAAATTGATGAACTTGTAAACTAAGGTATTATGAGTGTACTTGAAGATAAAATAAAAAAGAACCGCCGGCACTATGATGTGCACGAGCCGGAGCAAGGGCACCTCGAGCGCTTTGCTTCCCGCCTGGATACACAATTCCATGCGAATGAAAAGAAAACCAGGCAACCAATATGGCGCTATGCTGCTGCCATTATCCTGATAGCAGGCCTGTCGGGCATACTGCTTTATCAGTATTCAGGCAATTCATCCACAGTGAAGGCCGGCCCCATGAATGATGAGCTCAGCCAGGTTGTTGAGCATTACAACAAACTCACAGACCAGCGTTTGGGCGATATTGCTAACTGCGCAGCTTCGGCTAAAGAAGCAGACAAAATAGACCGGATGGCCAAAATACAACTCGAGCAACTGGAAAATGATGCGACCAACCTGCAGGAAGAACTGGAGAATGATGCATCCAATGAAAGGGTGTACGGGGCACTGGTAACCAATTACAGGACGAGGATCAAGATCCTCGATAATATTATTACAAAAATTTGTCAGTTATAAATTTTAAAACCGGAAAAATGAAAAGAATTACTCAAATTTCAATCTTAATCAGCCTGATGCTGTTGTTTGCAACAGCAAACCTTTCAGCACAGGAAGTTCGAAAGAGCTTTCACGAAAGTTATGATGTGAAAGCGGATGCAGAAGTGAGGATCGCCAACAAATATGGACGGGTACGGATCCATACATGGGATAGGAACGAGGTTGTGATCGATGTTCAGGTCAGTGTGGATGCAAAGTCTGAAAATGAATCGCAAAGGATACTGGACAAGATCAATGTGAAGATCACCGGCAGTGCCGATCTTGTAAAAGCCATAACCACTATCGAAGGAAAGTTGAATTGCAAAAATTGCAATATGAATATCGAATATGAGGTGAAGATGCCGGCATCAAATGCACTCGTGCTCAATAATGAATTCGGGAATGCTTATGTAGAGAACCTCTCCGGCAACACCCTGATAAAGATAGGGTATGGCAACCTGGTACTTGGCGAACTTACATCGAAGGAAAATAATGTTGAAGTGAAATTCGGTGATGCTGAGATCGCCTTCCTGAAGGCAGGAGAGCTGACAGTAGAATATGGCAGCCTGGACCTGGGAAAAGCCGGATACCTTGACATGTATTCCAGGTTCAGTGGCGTGGAGATAGGCAGCGTTTCTGAGCTTGACCTCGATTCGCAGTATGATGGAATTGAGATTGGCAGTGTTGACAACATGCGGGCCAAGGCGAGTTTTACAGGCATCGAAATTGGGGAAGTCTTTGACAAGCTTGACCTGACTTCCAGCTATGGCGGTGTGGAGATTGATAGGGTGGCAGGCGGATTCTCATCCATCGACATCACCAGCGAATTTGGTGGCGTAGAGATTGATATCAGCAGCTCGGCAAGCTATAAGCTGAATGCCCGCTCCAGTTTTGGGGATATCGATTTTCCTGAAGGAAAAGCAACAGTGACAAAACATGTTGAAAAGAGCTTTGAAAAAGAAGTTGAAGCCTTTATCGGTGATGATAAAAGTTCTTCATCTACCATCGTAGTTACAGTCAGGAATTGTGACGTAGAAATACATTAAACATCATAAATTTAAATATAAAGAAATGAAAACAACCAGGACATTTTTAGTGATCTTTACTATGCTGCTGCTAGCCAGCACAGGACTCATGGGGAGTTGCATACCCCTCGGTGGAGAAAGAGGCGACGGCAATGTTGTGAAAGAAGAACGGACAGTTTCAGGCTTCACCAGCCTGGAGGTCAGCGGTGCCTTTAATGTGTACCTCTACCAGGGAAAATCTGAGTCGTTAACAGTCGAAGCAGATAAAAACCTGATGCAATACATCAAAACTGAGGTGAAAGGCGATAAACTGGAGATCTATACAGTGAAGAATATCCAGAAATACACGAAGCTAAACATCTACCTCACTTTTGAGGAGTTGGAGATGATCGATATCAGCGGTGCCGTGAGCATCACCGGAGAGGATATGATGCAGTTTGATGAATTGCACCTCGATGGAAGTGGAGCCTCGGAGGTCGACCTCAAAATGGAAGTTGCCATGCTTGATGCAGATTTCAGCGGTGCCAGCGAGATAGAGTTGTCGGGGAATGCTAAAACAGCCACCTTCGACCTCTCCGGAGCCAGCGAGATCAATGCATACGATTTTATCATTTCCAATTGCGAACTGGAGGTGAGCGGTGCATCTGATGCCAGGATCCATGTAACCGAAAACCTTGAAGTGGAGGTGTCAGGTGCAGCATCGATAAAGTATAAAGGCAATCCCCGTCTGCAAAGCGACATATCTGGGGCGGGAAGCCTGAAATCATACTAGTGTGATTTAGCAAATTTTTACTTATTCGGATCGGTACAGGAGGCATGCCGGGGTTAAAACCCGGTTTTGTCTCCTGTTTTTATCTGCGAAGGATGAATATGATCATGTTCATGAATGTCATCTTTGAATAATTATCAGGCATATATTATCTCATTACTCGGGTAATAATACGCAGATACTGCTGAATCCGCCTGAGGGTTTTTATTTTAAGTATTTAAATGGTACATTTGCTTTGATTTTCGAACCCCCATTTCTTTATCTCTGGCAACTTATTGGATCAACACTGTTTTGCTGCAAACTAAAATTATATTTTGCAGGAAACTTGTAGGTGTAGAATACGTATAATTACTTATCTGACAGAAAAATATTGTACTAAATTTGTAGTAGAAAAGTTCTGATAAGTAATTTGGAACAAAATGTTCATTCATTTGTTGATATTTTTGATGCGGGTACCTTGCTGATTTAGAGCTGTAAAGGAGAGTGCTAAGTGTTGTTTGATGAGGATTTACAGCCTTGAAAACAGGTCCTGGTGACCGCTAAAAAATGGCTATATTAGTAGTATATTTTTTATATTAGTATATAGTTTATACTTTTGCACACAAATCATATAAATAGCGATACGATACAAAATTAATACTTCGAGATATGACAAAGCTTAAACTTCTGGCGGGAGGCACGATGATATTCATCATCCTTTTCGCGATCAGTACCGGTTCAGCTTTCGCCGATATTGTTATTACGAGTGGATCAGGTATGAATGTGTCGAGCGGATCTAAAGTAGTAATCGGCGGAGATTTTACTAATAGTGGTTTTGCTGATCTGGGAGACGGAACTATTATCTTTAACGGGACAGCTGCCCAGACAATTGGAGGTACAACAGTATCTGAGTTTGGGGATATTGAAATTGATAATGCCGCAGGCGTAAGCCTGGGTGTAAGCAGCCAGGTGGATGGGACGATGACACTCACAAGCGGAGTATTTGATATAGGCAGTGAGAGCCTGATCTTTGCAGCGACAGCAACTGCAGTAGCAGGGGTGTTTGATGCAACGACTATGATCTTGGCCGATTTTGGCCAGGCGATAAAAGAATATCCTGTCGGAACAAGCGACCCGGATGCTTTCTTTTTTCCCGTGGGAAGTGATGATGGAACGCGGGAATATTCACCAATTGAGATTGATTTTAATAGCAGTACCTTCGGGGCTACAGCTTATGTGGGAGTTATAGTTTCACCCTTACGAGAGCCCAGCAACTCCAGCATCGATAATTACCTCGAGCGCTATTGGTCTATAGAAAACAATGACATTACTGCCTACACCTACAATATCACCGCCACTTATGTAGATGCCGACATCGTAGGCAGCACTGAAGCCGACATAAGCGGTGCCCTCTTTGATGGTGCCGGCTGGCTTATTGGAGATCCGGTAAATACCGGTGCCAACACCTTCT
>JAGLEK010000072.1 GCA_023145125.1 Bacteroidales bacterium
ATCCAGTATCCAGCATGATCTTTTCAATGCTTTACGAATTTAAGCATCTGCTGATCTTCTGTATCCGTTGTTTGCAACAGATAGGTTCCTGCCGGTAGTTGTGAAACATCCAGTGAAACAGGGTTAGTATCTACGCTTTCGATGGACTGCAATACAATTTTTCCTTCCATATTATATACCCTGATCGTTATATCTGCATTGCTACCTTTCGGCATTTGGAGAAAAAGTACTCCTTGCGTTGGATTTGGAAATACAAATATGTTTTGATCTTCGTATGCAGTTTCAGAAATCCCCACAATGCCATCATAAGTTACGATCATTCCACTACTGCCACCAATCCATCCCTGATCCTCACTGAGAAAGAATATGCTGCGTGCGTAGGAGCCCAATCTTTCTCCATCAGACCAGGTGATGCCACCATCATGCGTATGGTATACCAGAGATGCCCACATATACCATCCTTCCGTTTCACTGACAAAATATATTGTTGATTGGCTACCGGATGGGAATCCATATAATAATTCCCAGCTTTCGCCTCCATCTATGGATTTGTACAATAAGCCATCATCTGTTGTGACATAGCCTACATTTACATCATGAAAGAAAATACTGACAGGCTGATAGATCATTGTGCTTCCCAGCTGGCTTGAATTCCATGTTTCGCCCCCGTTACTTGTACGAAGAATCTCTTTTGCATCGTAATTGATAAGCCAGCCATGATGATCATCTACAAAAAATACTTGGCTCAGATTAAAGGTGCTGCCGAATGACATATCCTCCCAGCTGAGGCCACCATTGATGGTTTTAATAAATCCCCCCGCGTAGCCACAGCAATATCCGGTGTTTTCGTTCACGAATTGAAAGTCAGAATAATAACTATTCGGACCTATTATATCAAGCAATTCCCAGTTCAGGCCGCCATCATGAGTTTTCATCATCTGCGATGAATCATTGAGCAGGTAACAGCTTTGTCCGTTCAGATATAAATTATAAAAGCGACCGTTTGGGATTATTGTATCGTACTCCCAGTTGTAGCCTCCGTCGTAGGTTCTTAAGAGCCGGGCAGAGTTCCATATACCTCCGATTCCAAAGCCATTGAATGAATCAAAAAAGCCTAGTCTGCTGAAGTATACATTCAGGCCCTTATTGATCTTATCCCAGCTGCTGCCACCGTCAAGTGTTCTGCTGATGGTGCCGCTATTGCCAACTGCGATACCTTTATCAACATCCCAACTCATGAAGGCGTGAAAACTTGAAAAATCCTGTGTAATATAAACAAGTGAATCCCAGTTATCACCGGCATCAAAGCTCAATAATGCTGAATTTCCGGCAATTAATATACCATTGGAGTCAGTGAAGAAATGAATTGCATCGAAACTTTCTAATCCATAATACTCATCGTACCAGGTATGGCCACCATCGAGAGAACGGAATACACTGCCATCATAACCACATGTCCATATGCACATTGAGTTATAATATTCAACATCGGTGAGCCAATCACTATTGGCCGGAGTTGTTTCTGTCCAGCTGAGCCCACCATCATCTGTGATCATGACAAAGCCCTCAGAAGACCCAGTCCAAACGTTTCCTACAGCACATCCGTGCAATTCGTCCCAAAAATCCACTCTGAAAAAGCACTTGCCCGCTCCAATGGAATTCTGGATCTTTATCCAGTTTTTCCCGCCATCCGTTGTTTTTAGTACAATTTTGTAGGTGCCTACGATCCAACCGGTATCTGGATTGATAAAAAACACATCCATAAAGTCTCCCATGCAAAAAGGGGCATTTTGAAGGCTCCAGTTTTGTCCGGCGTCTTCAGTATGGTAAATTTCACTCCATCCGCAGGCCCATCCTTCGTTATCGTCGATAAAAAATACACTCCAGAGAGATTCGTTCGGGTTACTGTGTTGTGTTTCCCAGTTATCGCCACCATCACTGGTATACAATATTGTTCCTCCCGTGCCCACAACCCATCCTTCATCATCGGACACGAAGTGCACATCGATGAGATTACTCAGGGTAGGATAGGGGTGGATCAATGTCCATTCATCCTGTGAGTATAAGAACAGGGAAAGCATTGAAAAAAGAATCAGAAATGCTGACTTATTCATGACAAGTAGTTTTAATTTTTATCCGGGAATAAATATACACATAAAATACATATTTATAAGATTTGAAATTTTGATAATGGTTGCCTGGTGAAAACAATAGGATGACTTGTGCGGGAAGCAG
>JAGLEK010000073.1 GCA_023145125.1 Bacteroidales bacterium
GGTTTTGCAAAGGATTCTATTAGATCAAATGTTTGATTTTGAGGAAAGGTCACTAGAATACCTCGATCCTCGACCTTAATTCGATTTTTCATCTCTTTGTCTCTTCGACTTTAGAAGATGGAATCATCTCCATTAATAAAATATTTGTATTGCCATGACCTAATTATTACTTAACTTTTACTTTCATATGACAACGAACTTCCTACAAAGGATTAATTTCACTTAAGAAGTTAAATTTAATTCGGAGGAAGAAAAATGAAACGACTCATAATAACTATCATTTTAGCCACAGCCATTTTAGTTGGCAGCATAACACCTTTATATGCTCAAAGCCCGGATAAGTTATTCCAAAAAGGCTTAATAAAAGAAGAGGGTGAAGGCGCCTTGGATAAGGCAATCAATATTTACAATAAAATTGTGGAAAACAAGAATGCAGATAAGTCATTACAGGCAAAAGCATTACTGCACATGGGGCTGTGTTATGAAAAGCTGGGAAGAAATGAAGCTACAAAAGCCTATCAACGTCTGGTTAACAATTTTCCCGGACAAGAAAATGAAGTGGCCATTGCAAGGGAGCGGCTTTCCCGGTTGATACTAATTGCTGAAAATATACCGAAAGGAATTGTGATCAAACAAGTATGGGCAGGTTCAGATGTAGATAATTACGGGAGTGTTTCGCTGGATGGAAAATATCTTTCATTTGTTGATTGGGATACTGGAGATTTAGCAATACGGAATTTAATAACAGGGGAAAATCAGCGCGTAACGCACGAAGCCACTTTGGAATATCCTCAGCAATTTGCCGAGTCAAATAAAATTTCTCCCGATGGAAAACAGATTGCATATTATTGGTATAATGAAAAGGGTACTACCGACTTGAGGGTAATTAACTTGAGTAATAAATCCCAGCTTACCCTGGATAATACTAAAGGAGAAATGTATCCTTGCTTATGGTTTGCAAATGGTGAAAAAATTATTGTTCAAAGATCCGGAGAAAAAGTAAATGTCCCGTGGCAATTATCTTCAATCAATGTCAATACCGGAAAATCTCAAGTATTGAAGGAATTTAAAAATTCATTTTTTACAAATGTATCATTGTCACCGGACGAAAAATACCTGGCTTATGGTTTTCCAAATGTAAAAAACAAAGGAAATTCTGATATTAACTTACTTTCAATTGATGGGAAAAATGAAATACCGCTAATTAAACATCCGGCAAATGACCGATTACTTGGGTGGTTGCCCGGAAAAAAGGAGGTCCTGTTTATCAGTGATCGTTCAGGGACATGGGATTTATGGGCAGTACCTGTTATTGATGGAACCCCATCCAAAGATGCTAAGCGAATATATACTGATATTGGGGAAATACAACCCATGGGTTTTACAGAAAACGGGGACTGCTTATTTAGCTTTTCCAGACGTATCTTTAACACCTACATTGTACCATTTAATGTCAATACAGGTGAGCTAAATGAGCAATTAGACAAATCTATATTTGGTTCAAATTTCCAGGCAAAATGGTCTCCTGACGGAAAATACTTAGCCTATATTAAAGAAGATCTCAAAGCGGACAATTACTGGCAACTCACTGTTCAGGATTTAAAAACCGGTGAAGAACGAAAACTTGCAACCAATCTGGTTACTGCCCATGCGCCTTGCTGGTCTCCTGACGGAAATTCAATTTTAGTGATTGGGCGTCCGGAAAAATCCAAATTTTCCGCTAAAGATTATAAGGGAGGCATTTATCTTGTTGATGTCAAAACAGGCCAAACAAGTGAAATTCTTCTTTTATCCGATTATAAGTTCAAGCGTCCGACTGATGCTTCCTCGCCCCTCTCCGATATTGAGTGGTCTTTGGATGGAAAAAGTATTTTCTATCTGTTTTTTACAGACCGGCTTGTAAAACATGATCTGGAATCCGGAAAAGACGAGGTACTTTACAAACATTCTCATTTTAACGGTAACACATTAAGTCGTTCCCCTGATGGGAAAAGCCTGCTTTTCGCAGTATATAATCCGAAGGAAAAGAAGAGTCATCTTTTTATAATACCTATTAAAGGAGGAAAAGAAATAGAATTATGCACTTCGCAAGAAGCTAATTATTTCGGAATGGCTGCCTGGTCTCCCGATGGTAAACATGTCTTTTTTACTGAAATGAAAGATGACACTAATTTATGGCGTATACCTGCAGAAGGAGGAGTCCCTGAAAAAGTATGGCACTCAAAAAACCGAGCTGAATTTTTAAGTATTCATCCCGATGAAAAACAGATTGCATTTTCTATACGTGAGCGAACAACAGAAATCAGAGTGATTGAGGGGCTGGTCCCGGAGCTTGAAAAATTGCAGACAAAAAATGAAGCAGCAGAGCTTATTCCCAAATCAATGAACTTCCGGAAGGTATGGGCTGGTCCGGATACTGATAACAGTGGCACCCCCTCTCCTGATGGACGGTTTCTTACATACATGGATCAAGAAACCGGTAATGTGGCAATTCGTGAATTATCAAGCGGCAAAACACATCTTTTAACGAAGGAAGGCACATGGGAAGATCCGATGCAATTTACCATTGGGTCTACAATATCTCCCGACAGCAGGCAAATTGCCTATAGCTGGTATAATTTAAACAATAATTATGATGTAAGAATTACTGATGTCGATGATCCTCAAGCAAAAATACTTTACGGCAACAAAGATGAAAATGTATACCCCTGTCTCTGGTCTCCAGATGGAAAAACGATTTATGCCAGAAGTTATCTAAATACAACGGGGCAGTGTCGGATACTGGCGATCACTGTTTCCAATGGAGATATTCAAGTTCTAAAAACCTTTGACTATTTTTACTGGATGTCCTTAAGTGTTTCCCCCGATAATCAATTTATTGCATATGATGTACCTAACGATAAAGACGGCGGAAGCTTCGATATTCATCTGATATCGACTGATGGTAAAAATAAAACGTCGCTGATTGAACATCCGGCAAATGATCGCATTCTTGGCTGGTTTCCGGATAAAGATCAACTCCTTTTTAAAAGTGATCGTTCAGGCACCTGGGATGCCTGGATCGTCTCCGTTTCAAATGGTAAAGTTAGTGGGGAACCTAGGCGCTTAATGACTAATCTCGGGCAAATTACCCCCATGGGTTTTACTCAAAATGGAATTTACTATTATTCGATATTTTCAAGAAAATTCACCGCTTTTACAGCACCTCTTGATCAAATTAAAGGTGAGCTCAAAATTGGATCAGGTAAACCATTGTTAGGTTCTATCAGTTATGCGGAATGGTCACCCGATGGTAATTCCCTTGCCTATATTAAAGAGCTTATCGGAGTGGCAGGACCGGGTTGGTATAATGGTCCCCTATTTGTTCTGGATATGAAAACAGGTAAAGAACGCGAGTATAAGTTATCAGATAATTGTTATTTTAGATATCTAAAATGGTCACCGGACGGTAAGACTTTTTTAGTATCCAGATATGATAAAAAAAGAAACCTCGAAAAAAATTATAGGGGTGGAATATATACCATTGAAGTCAAATCAGGTAAAATATCCGAAGTGATCACTTTTTCTAAAGAAGAAAAAGGTGCAGGGCTTGAATGGTCTAATGATCAAAAGAGTATCTACTATATAAAAAACAATCAGCTTATAAATCGGGAATTGGCAAGCGGACAGGAAAAAATACTTCTACAAGATCAAAAATTTAGCAGAAGTCTGGATCTATCACCCGATGGAAAAAATCTACTTTTCTCTGCGGAAGGTCAAATATACATAATACCCATAAGCGGAGGAGATCCAATACCTGTGGTGAGGGTCAATACGACTGCCGATGCAGGCGTAACGATGTATAATAATGCTGTTTGGTCACCAAATAAAAATTATGTCTTCTTTACAGAAAACATGGGGACAGATGGCTCCATTTTATGGCGGATATCTGCGAAAGGAAAAAATCCAACAGAAATTTGGCGGTCAAAAGACCTGATCTCCGCTATAAGCATTCATCCTAAGGGACAAAAAATTGTTCTTTCAACCTTTGATCAGGAAACAGAAATCTGGCGCTTGGATAATTTGCTTTCAATTGAGGAAAGCGATAATGAATAAAAATAAAACAGATGAGACAATTGATCTTTAAAATAATTAATTATATAATGGTATCTCAGGGTAGCCTGAGGTACCTTTTCTTATAACACTATGAATTCAATGCTTTTATGAATAGGTACTATTTTTATACCGGCTTGGCTTAAACAGAAAAAGAGCTGTATAATGACCCACAAAATGAAACCGGCTTCGAGGCTTTCGATAGTATTTATCCTTGCCGTGGTGATCTCGGTAAGCATATTGACCTATTTCAGTATTAATAATATTTCAAACCTGAAAGAACTCACTGAAAAAAGGATCCTTGAGGAAGAGAAGGAATTTGCTGCAAGGTTTTTAACTGCTTTACAAAATGAAATTGAAGAAGTAAGCGCTGATTTCAAAGATGAGATCCATCCACCGAGTTCAATAAAAGATTCACTGATAAAAACAACAAGTAGATACGATTTTATTACCCTGCCATTCATCTTGAAAAATGACGGCTCTTTCCAATATCCAAACTTTATTGGGATACCGAAAAATCAACCTGATCCAAAATTTTCAAACAAATTCAAATCTGCTTTCAAGGAAGGTGAAGAAGCTGAATTTGCTGAAATAGATCTAGAAACAGCCCAAGAATATTATTTATCATGTCTGAGTTATTCAATAGGAGTCAACGATTCGCTTAAGGCATTAAATGCCCTGGGCAGGATTTCGGTAAAATTAAATAATTATGAAAATGCATTGGCCTATTATAGTTTAATTATTGTAGACTATTTCAACGTAATAAGTGGAGGTGGCCTCCCCTATGTGTATTATGCTATTCCACAGCTTCTAAATATTACTGACCCCGATAATTGTGAAAAAATATTAACAATCATTGAATTTTGTCTTGAAAAAATGGAAATGGGTGCAATTCCCTTGAATTTTAATACAGAAGAATTACTGATCCTTATAACGAAATGGTCACAAGAAAATATTTTTAATGACCGGAAACAATTATCACACATTAGCACACTGGTAAAAAGCATAGATCAACAGCTGCAATTTATCAATGAATACGGAAATGAGCTGTTAGAGCTCGAAAAAAAAGGAACTTGGGACGATCATCAGACTGTCGGCAATGATTTTAAAGTCCTTAATTCTTTTTCAGGAAGAGATCCACAATTACTGCTGATCAACACAAATTTTAAGGTTCATACGGGCTTTTTAATTGATCGTGAAAAATTATTTGATACCATCATAAGAATGGATCTTCAATCCGGTTTTGAATTTGCTTATAAAATGGAATTTCTAAGTACCTATAACTCAAATACAAGCAGACATGATCTTATTTACTCCTCACAACTCAATCCCTATTTTCCAGGATATGTATTACAAATAGAACCCAATGATGAAAACCTGATCAAAGAGTTTATCAAGCGCAGAAGCTGGATTTATGGGATTGCCTTGGTGTTATTAGTATTTGCAATGTTCCTTGGCGTTGCATTGATCTTAAGAGATATCACAAGAGAAAAACATGTAGCAAGTTTAAGATCTGATTTCATCTCTAATGTTACTCATGAGTTAAAAACCCCGCTTACATCCATTTATATGTTTGCCGAGTCGCTTCTATTGGGCAGAGTAACTTCGACGACTAAAAAGAAAGAATACCTTTCTATCATCTTAAGGGAAAGTGAACGCCTGAAAAGAATGATCAATAATATCCTGGAATTTTCAAAGATGGAAAAAGGTAAACCCGAATATCATCTTATTAATTCAAATTTGGCCTTTATCTTAAACGCAACAATTCACGAAATGGATTACTGGTTTGAAAAAGAAAAATTTGATATTGTCAGTGAATTGGACGAAAATATATATGCTGAAATTGATACTGAAAAAATGAAACAGGCAATCAGCAATTTACTCAGCAATGCCATCAAATATTCGGCTAATACTAAAAAGATCTTCATTCGCTTATTTAAAAGAGCAGATCATATTTGCATTGAAATTGAAGACCGGGGTATTGGTATTAGTGAAGATCAATTACCGAAAATATTTGAAAAATTTTATCGTATTGACCAAAAAGAAAATATTAGCGGAACCGGGCTTGGATTAACGGTCGTAAAAGAAATTATTGAGGCTCATAAGGGGAAGATATCAGTCAGCAGTGAATTTGGTAAAGGAAGTGTGTTTTTAATAACTTTAAATCAGCAAGTGGGATAAATATGAAAACCATTTTAGTAATTGAAGATGATATCAGTATTCTCAGAGGATTACAAGATAATCTGGAATACGAAAGTTATACTGTTATGACTGAAACGAACGGGAAAAAAGGTTTAGAACTCGCTCTTGAAAAAAAGATCGATCTGATATTACTGGATATTATGTTACCCGGTATGAATGGACATGAAATATGCAGGAAAATCAAAAAAGAGAAACCGGAATTACCCATCATCATGATAACTGCACGGGGAAGTGAAATGGATAAGATTTCAGGACTTGATATTGGCGCGGACGACTATCTCACTAAACCCTTCAGTATTCCTGAGCTTATGGCCCGTGTAAGGGCTATTTTCAGAAGAGTTGTCCAAGTATATCATATCCCTGAAACATATTCATTCGGGATAATAGAATTAGATTTCAAAAAACATCAGGCCTTCCGAAACAATGAAGAGATACAGTTATCAAGTAAGGAATTCGCAATAATGGAATATTTTATCAAACACGAAGGAGAAGCCGTTCATCGTCATGACTTGCTGAATGAAGTCTGGGGCTACGAATTCATGCCCACCACCCGGACAGTAGATAATTTTATACTTAAACTTCGGAAAAAACTGGAAGAAAATCCTTCAGAACCCAAATATATTGTAAGTATTAAAGGCTACGGTTACCGCTTTAATTCTTCGAGTTAAAAATTATAACCCTCCCCCATTATTCAGACAGTTGCGTGTGAGAGAGTAAACCGATCACTAACAAAAAAGCCCCCTCTTTCGAGCGGGCTTTAGTACCGAAGACCGGACTTGAACCGGTACGGCATTAGATGCCGAGGGATTTTAAGTCCCT
>JAGLEK010000074.1 GCA_023145125.1 Bacteroidales bacterium
CTTCGTGGAAGGATATTGATCTTGCAAAATATGATATTATCTGGCTTCACCGCTCCGACAGCCTGCATTATGCGGGTTTTGAAGATGAGCCGGCTTATTACAGGGCTTTGCTCGATTATGCAGAGGGAGGAGGAAATATCCTGCTCACCCAGCATGCCCTTGAGTTTCTGAATAAGAGCGGATTGGAATCCGTTAAAGTTGAACACAGATCAAAGCAATCGGAGGACAATGGCTATGGCAGAATGCTTGGCTTTCATGCCTTCAGGCATCACCCCTTATTCGACTCCCTGCATGGCGGGGCATATATCTGGAAACCACCGCATGACACCACAGTCACACAATGTGGTTTTTTTGATGACAATGTACCCGGGAACGGCAAGGTGATCGGGGTTGATTGGGATTATATCTTCGTCAGGGAAAACTCGAAACTCATCGTAGAATATGAAGTTGGTAAAGGAAAAGTGCTTGGCATCGGTGCCTATTTCAACCTATTTGAGACTAACCTCAACAGGGCGCATTATGATGTCTTTTATGATAATGTTTTTGCCTGGCTGGCAGGAGAAAAAGAGGACTCAGAAGAACATTACTGGCTCTATGGCGAGCACAAGATAGAGCCGCTGGATCATGTTTTAAAGCGCCAGTTCCTTCCAATGGAAGCAAAGCAATGGGAGATGGAAGAATCCCCCCTGGCTTTAGGCAGAGACCAGGCACAAAATGAATATTGCGAAGTAGCGGGCAGGCGCCTGCTGGTAGCTGCTTATGAGCCCGGCGGGATCTTCGAGGTCTGGGCCCATCCTTTTATGGCCTTTCGTGATTATAAGGCCGGAATAATATTTGAGAATGATACTGCAAGGTTTCTGAAAGATGTTACACCGGCTATTGAAGTCACGCCGGCAAGCATTCTACGCACCTACAGCTTTGATAATGGAGCCGTTTTGAAAGAAGTAATGGTCGTTTCACCCGACAAGCCCGTAGGCGTGATCCATTACGAATACGATGGACCTAAAGCCAGGCTTTCCATACAATACAAAAGTAATATGCGCCTGATGTGGCCTTATTCCGAAAAAGTCCTGAAAACACTGAAATATGCTTACCAACCCGGCTTGAATGCCATTGAATTTAATGCTCCGGAAGCTGATCTTCTCACCATTATTGGCGCGAGCAAGATCCCTGTTTCACGCTATTCCGGCCCCACAAGCATGATTGAAGTTGATTTCCCCCCGGGAGAAGTTGTTACCCGCGAATATGATCCTGAAGCAGATACACTTTTTGAAGTTTGCGCAGGGCTTCTGTTTGATCTACAGCCAGACGATAATCTTGATATTGTTTTCGCCGCCGGAAGCGAAGGAAGGGATACTGTCATCAGTGTCTATATGAAGGCTGTCCATGATCCGGAGATGATCTACAAAAGTTCAGTAAAGCATTACGAAGACCTGCAAAACAACATGCTCTCCATCACCACACCGGATGAGAATTTCAATAAAGGTTATGCCTGGGCTGTAGCTGCAACCGACCGTTTCTTTGTTGAGACACCGGGATTAGGCACTTCCCTTGTTGCAGGATACAACGGCACCGACCGTGGCTGGGATGGCGGGCATGCCGTGAACGGAAGGCCCGGTTATGCCTGGTATTTTGGCCGGGATGCGGTATGGAGTGCGTTCGCAATCCTGGATTATGGCGATTATGAAGGCGTAAAGGACATCCTCAATATGTTCATCAAATACCAGGATCTGAATGGCAAGATCTTTCATGAGCTCAGTACGTCAGGCTTTGTGCATTATGATGCTGCAGATGCTACACCACTGTTTATTATCCTGGCAGGAAGATACCTTGAATATAGTGGAGATAGGGAATATATCAGAAGCATCTGGCCTGCCATTGAAAAAGCTATTCAATATTGCGAATCAACAGATACGGATGGTGATGGACTGATTGAAAATACTAATGTAGGCCATGGTTGGGTTGAGGGTGGGCATCTGTTTGGATCACATACTTCGTTGTACCTGGCTGCCTGTTGGTCAGAAGCAAATATGTATCTTACTCATATGGCCCGAAGACTTAAATTCGAGGACATAAAACAGAAACACTATAAGAATCTACAGCAAATTAGAAATACAATTAATACCAAATTTTATAATTCGGAGGTAGGATTTATGTACCAGGGCATATATAAAGATGGAGCGCCACATCAGGAACAATCCATCCTTCCGGCTGTTGCCATATATTTTCACTCAGCTTCTGAATGGATTGTAGATGAAATGTTATTTGCATACGCAAGTCATGAATATACTTCTGATTGGGGAGTAAGAATGACCTCGGTTTATAACGAGCATTACCATCCTAACGGATATCATTCCGGTGCGGTTTGGCCTTTATATACCGGATGGGTTGCACTGGCGGAATATAAATCTCAAAGACCCCTTCAAGGCTTTTCGCATATTATGAATAATCTGAATAACTACCTTGACTTTTCACTTGGTTACACTGAAGAGGTCTTGAATGGTGAGAAATATTATCCATCGGGGGTTTGTCCCCATCAATGCTGGTCTGAAACAATGGTAATCCAACCAATTATTGAAGGAATGCTGAACATAGAAGACCTAGGATCGAGCTACCACCTTACTTTTGCGCCATCAATTCCTTTCAATTGGGAATTCATGGAAGTAAAAAACATCCGAAATCGTAACGATAAGCTTAATTGGAAAATGAGCAGGACCAACGAACTTACAAGCTGTAATTTCTACGGTGAATTTGACCATATGGACGTACACTTTTATCCAGAATTCATGACAGGAACTACTATTGAGAATGTTGAGATAAATGGTGAGTCAGTTGAGTTTATTTCATATAACAACTCAAAAAGAACTACACTGCATGTGCATTTCCCTTTTGATGGAAACAAGGAAATTGTAATAAACCACACCGGCGGCATCTCCCTCATCCCCCCCATCGAAAAACCCGCAAAAGGAGAA